>DATHNR010000443.1:0-9533 GCA_035485835.1 Puia sp. | reverse complement strand
AAAAAAACAGAACCCTTATACTGCAATAGTTCCGGTCCAGATATTAAATCACGAGGCGCTGCAGCAAATGAATGCAGAAAACATAGCGGAAGCATCCAAATATTTTTCAGGTGTGCTTATTAAAGACTATGGAGGAGTTGGCGGATTAAAAACGATTTCAGTAAGGAGTCTGGGTGGTCTCAATACTGGTTTAGTGTATGACGGAATAACAATTGCAGATGCGCAGACAGGTCAGGTAGACCTCAGTAAATTCTCGACAACTTTCATTCAAAGTCTCGAGTTGGACCAGGCAAATCCTCAAATGATACTGGCACCCGCGAGAGTCTATTCATCCGCTTCTGTTCTTTCATTCACCAGCAATAGCTTTAACGCTGTAAACTTCGTACAGAAAAAATGGATGGCAGGATTAAATGCAGGTTCTTTTGGTTTATGGCAACCTTATGCCGGAATTTATCTGCCCGTTTCAAAATCTATGATCGTTAGCGCAAACGCAGAGGCTACCTGGGCTAACGGAAATTATCCATATTATATCAATAATGGTATGTTTTCGCAAAAAGCATATCGCACTAATTCTGATATCCATTCTTTTCAGGGAGAAGTAAATACAGTAAACAGGTTTTCAGATAGTTCAACATTGCAAACCAAAATATGGGGCTATAGTTCGGACAGAGGGCTGCCCGGAAGTATCATTTTCTTTAATGATATATCCGTTCAGCGTCTGGAAGACAAAGATTACTTTATTCAAAGCCGATATTTAAAAAAATTCAGTGCCAGCACTTCACTACTCGTTTCTGCAAAATACAGTTCAATGTACACCAGGTATACGGATCCGAATTTCCTGAATAATGCTGGCGGGTTGGACGACCGTTATACGCAAAATGAAATTTATGGCAGTATCGCTTTAAGTCATAAAGCGGGGAAATATTTTTCCTTTTCTCTCGCATCAGATCTTGCATATACACATCTTACTGCCAATATTAATGATTTTGCCACTCCAACACGTTTTAGTTTATGGAACAATCTTGCGCTGCAATTTATAAAATCACATTGGCAGCTAAGCGCTTCCCTTCTAAATACTAATATCAATGATAAAACGGTCATTGGAGAATCTGCATCTAACAAAAATAAATTCACTCCAGCATTTGAGGCTGGATATAGGACCAACCCCCAAAGTCCCTTTCTTTTTCGATTCTTTTATAAGGATATTTTCCGCATGCCGACTTTTAATGATCTGTACTATACATATAATACCAATATCAATCCCAAGCTGCTCCCGGAATATTCATCACAATATGATGCCGGCCTGACATATTCCAAAAGTTATAATTCTGCGTTGCGGCTAATCAGCTTTAGTGTAGACGGTTATTACAATTTTATTAAGGATAAGATTATTGCTGTACCCACACAAAATCTTTTTATATGGACAATGGAAAATATCGGGAAAGTTCAAATCAGGGGAGTTGATATAAATGCGGAGTCAAATGGTAAATTCTCTTCAAAATCCGGATGGTCGGGAAGGGTAGCATTTACCTGGCAGGAAGCGTTGGATGTGACCGATCCATCCAGCTCCGAATACAAAAATGAAATTCCATATACACCCAATTATTCTGGTTCTGCCCTGGCAGTTTACAATTATAATGGCTGGAGCATCGGATATAGCATTTTATTTTCCGGAAAAAGATATGCACTTGGCGAAAATGATCCTTCTAATGAATTGCCTGGCTGGAACACACAGGATGGGTTTATTGGTTGCCAGATAAATGCAGGTGACTTAAGGGCTATGTTAAAAGCTGAAGTAAATAATATTTTCAACGAGCAATATGATGTCATCAACTATTATCCCATGCCGGGAAGGTCTTATAAATTAAGCATAACCATCAATAACTTATAAAATTATAAAAATGACCACTAACAAATTATCACTACTATTCTTATTAGTTTTTACCAGCCTCATTTCCTGTAAGAAAAATAACTCCCCAGCTCCTGTCCCACCAGTAGTAACAACCGGTGTTTATACACTCAATCAGGGAATTTTTCAGCAAAATAATACGATGCTCACTTATTACGATTTTAACAGCGCTACGCCTACAACGGACTATTTTAAAACCGTGAATGGATTTGGACTGGGTGATACCGGAAGTGATTTCATAATCTATGGCGGCAAATTATATATTGTTATGAATGTATCAGGTTATGTTGCGGTTGCGGATGCAATAGGCGCAAAATTCAGAGACACTATTGATTTTAAAAACGCGGGAGTCAATCGTGGTCCTGAAAACATTGTGGGTTTTGGCACCAATGTATTTGTTTCTTCTACGGATGGAACGGTTGCAGTAATCGACACCTCCAGTCTGACTATTCAGAAATTCATTACAGTAGGAACAAATCCTGCACAGATGGTCGTTTCGGGTAACAACTTATATGTCAGTAATACCGGAGGATTCTCGCCCTCATACGATTCAACTGTATCCATCATTGATTTAACTTCACTAACGGAAACAGGAAAAATTACAGTAGGAACCAATCCCGGAAGTATCGACGCTGATAATGCAGGAAATATCTATGTAGCCTGCACTGGAAATTATGGATCTGTTTCACCCAGTCTGGTTAAGGTAAGTTTAAGTACAAACAAAGTAATCTTATCTGTTGATAGTGCGGTGGGAACGATTCGTTATTATAATAATGAGATACTCACAACGGGTGGTTATCTGGGTGCTGCCAATGTCGGCATTTTGAATCCAGGTGATTTCAGTGCAATAAGGCCATCCTTTGTAACTGACGGAACGACTATTGTGAATCCTTATGGACTGGATATTGATCCTGCCACCGGAGATGTATACGTCGGAGACGCCAAGGACTATGTTTCTTCGGGTACAGTATATTGTTTTGACAAAACCGGCAAAAAGAAATTCAGCTTTTCCACTTCTCCCGGAATCAGTCCGATCAGAACGCAAATAATTCAACAATAAGCTTTCTGGACTGATTCGAATATCTTTACGCCTGAATTGGATCTTAACTTTACAAATCATGCAAACAGGATTTAATGAGTTGCTTACAGTAACCTTTACCCTGTTTGCTGTAATTGATATTGTTGGTTCGATTCCCCTTCTTTTATCATTGAAAAAAAAGATGGGCGGTATAAAAGAGCTTAAAGCCACCTTAATATCTGGCGGACTGATGATCCTGTTTTTATATCTCGGTGAGCCTTTTCTTCATGTCCTTGGAGTAGAAACTCACTCATTTGCTGTCGCAGGTTCCATTGTAATTTTTATTCTCGGATTGGAAATGGTATTAGGGATAGAATTTTTCAAGAGTGAAAAAGGAACTTCTTCCTCCATTGTGGTTCCAATTGCGTTTCCCCTGATCGCTGGTTCGGGCACGCTCACAACGATTATATCTTTGAAAGCGAATTATGATGAGAGTATGCTCCTGATTGCAATACTTATAAACCTTGTAATCGTTTTTATAGTTTTAAAATCATTGAATTTAATAGAGCGAATTCTGGGACCGGGCGGAATGGTTGCGATACGTAAATTTTTTGGCGTAATATTGCTGGCCATAGCCGTAAAAATATTCAGCAGCAATGTCCCCGGCTTGATCAAATAGGCCTCGTCGTACAATGGATAGTATAAGAGTTTCCGAAGCTCCAGATCCAGGTTCGATTCCTGGCGAGGCCACTTCCATTTAAATTTATTTCTTTTAAAATGTCTGTTATTTTTGAAACAGAACGACTGATGCTTCGGGATTGGAAAAAAGAAGATGCAATTCCTTTTATTGAAATGTGCGCCGATCCGGATGTTATGAAATATATTTCAACCCTGCATACTCCGGAAGAAACACGAATGACGATTCGAAGGATCAGGGATCATTTTAAAAAATACGGTTTCGGATTATACGCTCTTGAAAAGAAGTGTTCTAAAACTTTCATAGGTTTTACCGGTTTCATGATTCCCAATTTTGAACACTATTTTACACCCTGCATTGAAATCGGCTGGCGTATTAAAACTTCAGAATGGAACAAGGGATATGCCACTGAAGCCGCAATGGCCTGTTTAAATTATGGTTTTAATAAATTGTCATTTAAAAAGGTTCATTCATTTACATCTGTTCACAATAAGGCTTCACAACGCGTAATGCAAAAAATCGGATTAAAAAATATAGGCAGTTTTCTACACCCAATGTTACCGCCCGATCATTTTTTGAGAGAGCATGTTCTTTATTGTATAGAAAAGAATGAATTTTATTAGGGTTCTATTTAAATACAAGTTCTACTAAACTGCTGTTATCTACTCCGTATTTTTTGGCAAATGCCTTAATCACAGTTCCCGATTTTACAATAAACGGTTTGGTATATTCATATTCTTTTGTAAACGACGGTGTCTTTCCATCGATTGTATAATAGATTTTTGTTCCGGATGTTGAACTTGTAATAGTTATTTTATTTCCTGTTACAACAATTACAGGACGTTTGATAATATTTGCGTACCACATTGTACGATCATCACTTATGACTCCTTTCCAGTTAAGCCCGAATCCAAAATTGTAAGTATTACCATTTGCATCTGTATAACAGATCATATCGTGGGGAATATCTTCACTTTGTTGTTCCACATTTTTCATGTCTGCAGGCATCTGAACCGGTAATAATCCGGAAGGTTCTGAAGACCCGGTAATTATATCCATGACAGCCTGATTTTGCACACCAAAACTTACGAGTATCCCGTCTGCATCCTTTTCAAACTCGCGGACGATTGCGGGTTTTGTAAGCGATAGACAAACAATGACGGGCTTGCCATGCATTGCCATTTTTGTATCCCGAATGGTTTTCAGATCAACTGCATTGGAGGCTTCAATTGTTTTGCCTTTATAAGAACGATTGGTAATTCCAGGTTCAACCGGATCACCGGCAGCAATACTCTGTGCCCTTGCAAAATCTGCTTTATAAGTATCATATTGAAGGCTGATAGGTACATAGCCATTTCCGCCCTTAGTCAGGTCCTCTTTGTCATATCCGGGACCTCCGGCAGGTCCTCCTGCAAATACAATGGCGAAATCAGCTTTTGCAGGATCATCTGTTTCTGAAAAATATCTTTTTAAAATATCCGGGTTAACGGCATCCACCTGTTTTGCCGGCGTAATATTTCCAAAGAAATCTTTTCTTGCAGGGATGTATGACTTGGGAATATAAACAGTTTTACCTTTTTGTAATGGCAGTATATGATTGCTGTTTTTCAGCATCACTATTGATTTTAATTGTGCCTCGTATCCGGCTTTCATGAATTCTGCATTCCCGACGGTCTGTTTTGTTTTTTCAATATCCAGATAAGGGTTTTCAAAAAGACCTACGCGGAAAATATTTCTGAGTAATCTGACGGCTGATTGTTCCATTCTTACACGCATGAAAACTTCTCCATGCTCCTTGACTCCAGCCTTATAGGCTTCTATAACAGGGCCTGCATCATTGTTTCCACCAAACTGATCCACACCTGCCATTAAAATTTTATAGTGGCGTTCGGCTACTGATTTATTTTCCATGCCCCACGACTTACCGGCGAAAATGTCGGGAGATTTTCCTTCATCAGCCGTAACGCCCCAGTCAGTGCAAACCACACCTTCAAATCCATATTTATTCCTGAGAAGATCGGTAATCAGGTAAGCATTATAACTATTACCATCATTTTCTCCGTTTTTACTATCTCTCTTATATGAAATGGTATAATAAGGCATTACTGCAGAAGCCATTTTTGTTTTACCTGTGAGGTGCAGTGCCCCGTCGACAAATGGAATTACCTGTTCATCAAAATTATTACCCGGATAAACTGCAAATTTTCCGTAAGCGAAATGTGCATCGCGTCCACCTTCTTCTGGACCTCCGCCAGGCCAGTGTTTTATCATGGCATTTACACTGTTGTAGCCCCAGCCATCCGCAATTTCACTGGTACCCATGGAAGTTTGAAAACCATCCACATAAGCCCTCGCCATATCAGCATCCAATTGCGGATCTTCACCGAAAGTTCCATTAATGCGTGACCATCTGGGTTCAGTTCCCAAATCTATTTGAGGTGATAACGCGGTCGTTATTCCCAATGCACGGTATTCTTTAGCGGCTATCTGACCAAATTGAAGTACAATAGTAGGATCAAAGGTTGCAGCAAGACCAATGGATTCCGGCCATTGTGAAATTCTACCTCCAGCACCTGCAGTATATTCAACTCCTGAATTGGTACTGTTTCGCGGATCCGTACTATTATTCGCCGGAATTCCCAGCCCAATACCCTCAACCAGCGCCTGCATTTTATTGTTCCAGCGGGCCGCTACTTCAGGTGTCTGAACTGAAGTAATCAGTACATGTCTCAAATTATCTTTGGTAAGAAATGATTTTTGCTGATCTGAAAGATCCCAGGCATTTGAA
Organism: Puia sp.; assembly: GCA_035485835.1. Taxonomy (GTDB): domain Bacteria; phylum Bacteroidota; class Bacteroidia; order Chitinophagales; family Chitinophagaceae; genus Puia. Next base: position 3,121 of record DATHNR010000443.1, on the reverse strand, counting down.
CCGCTTTCACTGAAAGGTTTTCCATTATACGTTGACCTGCCCATGGGACCCGGGAGTGCAGGTATAGCCTGATGAAGACTATATAACATGAGTCCCGCAATCTGTTCAATTGACATCTTTCCTGCCAGATCCTTTGATCTCTCGTCCACGGGTAAACGCCAGTCCTCATACTTATCCAGCTTACCATTTCTGTTCAGATCTTTGAAAGCCAATCCGTCGACAGTAAGAATTTTTATACCCGACCTTTCAGAAAATCCCAGCGTTGGTCCATTGGCATTTTTAACAAGCACAATGCTATCTTCATCCGATATAGCCTGGTAATTTATTGGATTGATTGATTTACTGCTTATCAAAGCAGCCGAGATGAATCCCATTGTAAGAGTGCCTGCGAATATGATTATTCGTTGAACATTTTTTCTTTTCATATCTGCAAATCAGTTTTGTTATTTACGTGGAAACAAAGGATTTAAAGTATACCAGGCCATAGCAGGGAAAAAAACCATAGGCACGGCGAGACCAGGAAATAATTCAGGAAGCTGAACACTTAAAGGCAGTGTAACAGAAATAGGAATCATTACAGCTGCAAAAGAGAGAATGGAAAACAAAAAATTAAAAATGATTTCACCTTTCTTTTTAAGCCATCTGATTATGCCATAGTTTACCAGCACGGTCATCATACAAGTGAGCAAACTAAATCCTATTATTCTTCGTAACCCAAGTACTTTGGAAAAATCCGTTTCAGTCGCAAAAAAATAAATTCTCGAGTAAATTATGGCAGCCAATGCTGATAACAAACCAGCCATCAATCCATGAAAAAATATCCTTCTAAACATACCCGCTTACTTTGTAACTGGGACTGAAATATCCACTTTAAAACTACTGGCACCATGATTGGGTTCCGCAGTATTGATATTATAATCCAGACGATTTACTGTAAGTGATCCTTTAAATGTATTGTCCTGAAAGGTAAAAGGAATGACAACTTCCTTTTGTACGCCGTGCATGCCAAGAATACCCTTAGCTTCATAACCTTCAGCAGTTTTTGTAATGGCTGAAGAGGTAAATTCTATGGTAGGATACTTTTCGGCATCAAACCATTTTTCACTTTTGGCATGCGTGTTTTTCATGCCATTGCCCGTGTTGATCGTGGTTACGTCGATGGTAGCATCAAATTTCGAATTGGCAAGGTCATTTGGATCAAAACTTATTGTGCCCTTCATTCCCCCGAATTGACCTGAAGGATCCCCTCCATCGAATTTTACAAAAGATGTATCTGCTATTTTCCAGTCCTGCGCTTTAAAAATTGTAAAAGCAGAACCAATGATAAGTACTATAGCGAGGAAAGGATAAATGAGTTTTTTCATAACGTTTGTTTTTGACCTGAAATTTTTTAGGATCCAAAAATATTATACCATGGGTGAATCAACAGAAAATTGAGGCAAAAAAGGTAAATGTTGAGACGAAACCGGACAATTTGATTTGTTATGACCCATTTTAAAACAATAAATTCAATTAATCTGTAATAAAGCGGTATATCATTGTTTAAAATTTTAAAATCAGGAATATGAAAATCGCATTAATCGGAGCGAACGGTAAAATTGGTTCCAGGATTTTACAGGAGGCTCTTAGTCGTGGACATTCAGTTACCGGAATTTCAAGAAATCCGGATAATAATGTTAAAAACGAAAAACTAACCTGGGTAAAGGCTGACGCTTTAGATTCAGATGCTTTGGCTATCGCAATAAAAGGTAATGACGCACTGATCAGCGCTTTTGGAATTGACTGGCAAAAACCTGAAACATATCATTTATTCAGCAATATAGCCAGGTCATTGATCCTTGCCGCTAAAAAAGCCGGCGTGAAACGCATCATCAATGTGGGTGGCGCTGGGAGCCTCGAAGTTGCACCCGGGCTTCAATTGGTCGATACTCCTTCTTTTCCTGAAGCGTGGCGAAAGGGAGCAGATGAACAGAGAAAATCACTGGAAATTTTCCGCGCAGAAAAAGACCTGGACTGGACATTTTTCAGTCCGGCTATAATTATTGAACCTGGTCCGCACACCGGGAAATTTCGCATTGGAAAAGATAATCCGGTGTTTGATGAAAAAGGAGATAGTACAATAAGTTTTGATGATTATGCTGCTGCCCTCATGGATGAACTTGAAAATCCCCATTTCATTAAACAACGATTCACGATCGGTTATTAATGATCGCTAAAATATTGTCAAAATGAATCAATTTTGACTCTGTCTGTAAGTTTATAGGATAAATTGTAGGTAATAACCCTTATTACCCTGGCCTGTTTTAACAATCATTTTTGAGTAGGGGAGAATATTTTTCCCGGGCAAACGTTTTCTGATAGATAAACTCCCTTTCATTGTGAAAATTGGTTAAATAATTTATCTTGTAAGGCCAATAAATCCTTATGAAGCAACTAGTTCTCCTCTCTTTTTTCGTCCATTTGCATAGTGGTACCCCGCTAATTAAGGCGCATTATCCTACTATCGATTTAATGACGGTCCGAACCGATCCATGGGTAATAAATCTCCAAAGGGTAATTTACTATACAGATACCTGTTATGCCATTCAGTTCAGAGACCAGTCCGTCCTGAATGCGGTAATTATTAAAACCATGGATTTGGAAACACTGGAACAATTGAAATATTTCAGAGAAGGGTTGACTACATTAAAAAAAGGCAATAATGGAGATATTGCAGAATTCAGGAATTATTCGATAAAAAAAGTCGGTACTAAGAAAGAGAATTCCTGGTATATCTTAAATTATGATGGTGCTGTTACGAATTTCCAGGAGACGCAGGTTAACCGGATGATATATATCATTAATAACTTTATTTCAAATCAAAATTAATTCTTCATCTAAAAATCCAAAACGTTCGTATGAAAAAGTTCCTTTTGTTAATCCTTTTGTCGCCACTGGTAATGAAGGCCCAATTTAAAATTGTGAATTCAGCTACCATCAATATTATTGATGTCAGACAGGGTACATGGCCGATCAGCCTGCAAAGAATCACAAAGCCCACAGATACCTGTTATGTGCTTCAGTTCCGCACACAGGAATATAATAATTCAGTAATTATTAAGACCCTCAAGTTCCGGGACCT
>DATHNR010000442.1:0-9024 GCA_035485835.1 Puia sp. | reverse complement strand
CATAGCTCATAGTTCATAGTTCATAGCCCATTAATTAGTTCGAAGTAAAACATTGGAGTTTGAAATATCTGCGCGCGGTTAATAAATACTTTTGGAAATATAAATGGAGGCTTCTCCTGGGCCTGCTCTTCGTAATTCTCTCCAACTATTTTCGAATTCTTGCTCCGCAGGTTACCGGCTATGTAGTGAATACGGTGGAGAAAGAATTAAGTGTACAGGCGCGTGCAAAATCTTCTATTCCCGTTTCGGCAGACGCTAAAATGCACAATGCTGCAAATCAAAAAGCAGATACTTCCAATTATGATATCCTGGTAAAAAAATTCATCAGGAAATTAAATACCACCCAAAGAACGTTCGGACAGAAAGTAGCCATTTCAGGTATCACTTTATTATTGCTGGCGATCATTGGAGGATTATTTATGTTCTTAATGCGGCAGACCCTTATCGTAATGAGCCGACATATTGAGTTTGATCAGAAAAATGAAATCTTCCAGCATTATCAGCAGCTAGATACTGCTTTTTATAAATCCCACAGTACGGGTGACCTGATGAGCCGGATGGCAGAAGATGTTAGTCGCGTACGAATGTATACAGGGCCGGCAATTATGTATCTCGCAAACCTGCTGGCGACCATAAGTTTCAGTCTTTATTTTATGATTCGCAAAGATGCGCTTCTTACCTTATATGTGCTGGCTCCATTGCCCATATTAGCTGTTACCATTTATATGGTGAACAATCTTATCCACCGTAAAAGTGAAAGGATACAGGCACTCCTGAGCAACCTTACTACGAATGCCCAGGAATCTTACAGTGGAATTCGTGTAATTAAATCTTTCGTGCAGGAATCGGCCATGCTTCGTTTCTTCAGTTCAAATAGTGAAGAGTACAGAAAGAATGCAATTGGGCTGGCCAAAGTGGAGGCGATTTATTTCCCGTCGATGGGACTGATCATTGGTTTAAGTACTCTCTTAACAATTATGATCGGCGGCTTATATGTAATTCATGGAACACATCATGCCGACCTGGGTACCATCACTGAATTTGTGATATATATTACCATGCTTACTTTTCCTGTAAGTGCGATCGGCTGGGTGGCAAGTATGATTCAACGCGCTTCTGCGTCACAGAAAAGACTAAATGAATTCCTGGAAACATCTCCTGCGATACAAAATGTTCCCAGGGCAATTCTTCAGAAATTAAGTGGAAATATATTATTCGATCACGTTGATTTTATATATCCCCAAACAGGAATTCATGCATTGAAAGATTTCAACCTGGAAGTTCGTAAAGGTGAAAAAATTGCAATCATCGGAAGAACCGGCAGCGGCAAAACCACGCTGGCCCAACTGATGCTCCGATTTTACGATCCGACCCGTGGAAGCATATCTATGGACGGTATAGATCTTCAAAACTTTGACCTCCAGGGTTTCAGAAACCAGATTGGATATGTTCCTCAGGATGTTTTTCTGTTCAGTGATACAGTAACAGCCAACATACTTTTTGGAATGGACCGTAAAATTGAAGCAGAAGCAAGGAGGGCCGCTGAATATGCCAGTATTGACAAAGAAATCTCACATTTTTCGGGTGGTTATGATACTTTGATTGGTGAAAGAGGAGTTACCCTAAGCGGGGGACAAAAACAAAGGATTTCCATAGCGCGGGCGCTGGCAGGCAACCATGAAATAGTAATTTTTGATGACTGCCTGAGTGCTGTTGACGCCAGGACAGAAAAGGAAATAATTACAAGTCTCTACGAATATCTTCAGAATAAAACCGCCTTTATAATCACGCACAGGATTTTCTCCCTGTTTGAATTTGACCGAATTATAGTTCTGGATCAGGGGAAAATGGTGGAAACCGGCACCCATGCAGAATTGCTGGCAGGAAACGGGCACTATACCCGTCTATACGAGCAGCAACAAAAAAGCGGTGGAGACCGCGAAACCCGCGACTGACGGGATTTGCGTAAAAACACGCTTGTCTTGACAAATTGGGGAATTTTTTGCCAGTTCTATAACAATATTATATTTTTATGCGCTTGCTTTTATTTTTTACCTAAAACAACAACCGTGGCGTACGAGAACAATGACAAAAGAATGGAGAGTGTTTACAGCAAACGAATCAGGGCCGGTAAGCGTAGGACTTATTTTTTTGATGTCAGAGCTACAAGAAGCAATGATTATTATTTAACGATTACTGAAAGCCGCAAAAAATTTAATGAAGATGGTTACGACCGTCACAAAATCTTCCTTTACAAAGAAGATTTCAACAAGTTTATCAAGGCCCTTACTGAAGCTGTAGACTATGTTAAGACTGATTTGATGCCTGATTTTGATTTTGATGCTTTTAATCATGACCAGGTACATGAAAACGGCGATGGACATCATGAGCATCATGAAAATCATGAGGCAGTTTCAATTCCCGTTGAACAGGTTACTGAAATAAGTGAAGTTGAAACTGTAAAAGTAGAAGCGGTTTCTACAACACCCGAACCTACATCATCTTCCCCGGATCATCTGGAAGAAGTTGATAAATGGTGATTTACGCGTAAAGCGTAAGGCATAAAGCTTAAGGCGTAAGGCATAAAGCTTAAGGCGAAAGGCTCAAGGTTTTTAAGATTTTGGAAATGGTTAATGAGAATGTGAATCACTTCTTTCATTAACCATTTTTCATTCCGGTCATCGGTCATCGGTCATCTTTAATGAAATCTGCTGCACGTCGGGTTATATTCGCCCAATAAAAATGATCATAAAAAACGGCAGGCATTGTGTTCATTAAATGAACGGATTGAACAATCGATTCTGCAAATAAATTCCATTCACTATCCGGGCAAACGATCAATTTACCATTGCATAATGACAGATCAACACCAATGGCGCCATTTTCTGTCGATACTACATTCAGATTAAATGCCAGCGCTTCCACCAGTTTTGTTTTAATGCCACCCCCGGATTGTACCGGATTTAAAAATGTCCGGCAGCCCTTGAGGTAAAGATCAAGATTTTCAACAAAGCCCAAAAAGCGGACGGAAGGGTATACATTATTTGAAATACTCTCAGGAATATCCAGGCCACAGATTAATAAATGATAGGAGAGTCCCCTGCTTTGTAAAAGAGGATTTATTTTCAAAAGAAGATTTTCCAGGGCTTCGCGGTTCGGTGAATAACTGAAAGCTCCATTGAATAATAGCAATGGAATTTCTTCCGGAATATTTAATTGCTGGTGAACGGATAATCCTGCTGCAGCCCGGTCTTCGAAGGAGGGAGGCGCAGAAATTTCAGTTCCGAAGCTGACTGTTATGCACCGATCTTTATTGAGACCAAAATTCTGAATCGCATAATTTCTGTCAGTATCCTGGATAAAAAAATTAAAATCCGCATGTCGGTGTGTGAATTTTTCATAGTTCCATAATATACGCCACCACCATTTACCGAGGCTTTTCCAACGATTTCCTTCCAGGTTATGTGAATGAACCACAAGGCGGACACCACAGAATTTTTTAAGTAAAATACCAAGCCATCCATAGTAAGGATGTTCCAGGATAAAAACGGATGCTTTTTTTTCGCGGATCAGTTTTCTCAGCGTAAAAAAAATAAATGGATTGATATACCTGTAGGCAGCATTTGGGAGAATATTCAGTAACTCATAGCCATCGGCCAGTTCAGGTTGATTATTTTTAATTCCGACAATCGTAACCTGATGGTATCTGGAAAAATATTTATAAAAAAGGGCAATGCCTTTTTGTCCGCCGGACCGCGCAGGAAGAAAGGGGTAGGAAACAAGGGAGATTACGTTCATAATTTAAAAGCTTAAAGCCTTTTAAGCCTATAGCCCAAAGCCTAAAACTTTTTTATGCCTAAAGCCTAAAACTTCTTTTTAGATCCTTATAATTTTTGCTAATTGATCTTATTTAAAACGAGTTCATTTTCAAATTCAAACATTAGTTTTAAGTTTTGGGCTTTCGGCTTTAGGCTTTAAGATCCCAAACATCTGTAAAACCGCGCTTATTAAAAGAAGGTATGTGATGATGCCAGCCCATGTGCTTAGCCTGTTCCCCATAATATAGGATTTTGGTTCAAATCTGAATTCGATGGTATGTTCTCCTGCAGGAACCGACATTCCCCTTAAAACATAATCCACTTTGCAATAGGGAGCCGGATTGCCATCTATAAATGCATTCCATCCCTTATCATAATATATTTCACTGAACACGGCAAACTGATTTGTTTTTGATTTGAACCTGTAAGAAATTTTGTCATTCTCGTTTACAATCAGTTGAATGCTGGCAGTGCTGTCTTTCACCGGCATGAATGGGATATTATTTTTGAATATATTTTCAACAATTGCCGTATCCCGAACATTTATACTATCCAGAGCTGCCATTTCCTGATCTGCATTGGCCACGAAATGAATATCAGTAACAAGCCAGCAGGAGCCAAATGCACCTGCATTTGGGACTGCGCGATCTTTACCGTCCTGCCCTTTCTGAATAACATATTTTGTATTCAGCATATTGTAAACCCTTTGGTTTCCTTTAACGAGTTGGTGTTCTATCAGATCATTATATAATGCCAGTTTGGCCGGATGGTAACCACCCACAGAATTATGAAAATAAGACGCATGCGCATCCTGGAATGGATCTCCGCCTGCTATATCCAGAACACGAAAATTCTTTTCGGGATCGGCATTGATTATTTCGTCTGCACTTGATGGCGTAAAGCTGGCTTCAATATTTTCCGGTTCAGTATAACTATCCTCATTAAGATATTTTTTTCCTTCCAACATCAAATCGAATGAACTCAGTACCAGTAATCCGGATATTAATACGGGAGATTTTATTTTGCCTTTAAAATAAAACCAGCAAAGACCGGAAGCAAGCAGAACAAGAACAATACTACGAAGGAGATCCGCTTCGAAAATGCCTCTGCGATCGTCCTGCAAGGCAGACATCCATCCATTCACAACCTGCGTTGCCTGCTGTTGCATTTCGGGAGTAGGTTGTTTGCCCTGGGCCTGTTGCTGCAGAATGTTTGAGATAAAATTTCCTTTGATACGACTGTCTGAATCTGCTCTAAAATCGCTCATAAAAAAAACAAGCAGGCTGATGAACACGAGTGCGCCGGTTGTATACAGGGTATTTTTCAATTTCTTAAAAAATACTTCTTTGTTATCTTTTGAATCAACAAACTCCTGTAATCCCAATGCAGCAAGTAATGCAAAACCAAGTTGTGGCATGACGAGGGCCATGGAAGGTGCACGGAATTTACTGTACAAAGGAAGGTGGTCGAATAAAAAATAATTAACGAGTTCAAAGTGTCTGCCCCACGCAAGTATTATGCCCACGAGGCTGATTGAAAAAATCCACCACTTGTGCCAGCTGTTTACATAAAACATTCCCAGTATGAATAAAAAGCAGATGACTGCTCCGAGATAAACAGGACCGCTTGTACCCGGCTGGTCGCCCCAGTAAGATGCATTGTTTGCCATTGCCATGGCATTATCTTCAGGAATTCCTGCCTCTGATAACTTATCGGCAAATTTTGAGCTTCCGGTAATTTCTTTTCCTGCTGAACCACCTCCCTGCATACCCGGAACAAAAAGTGTTAGCGTTTCTGAAATTCCATAACTCCATCGGAATGCATATTCCTTATCAAGACCACCTTTGGTTTTATTATTGGTATTCACTGAAGTCAGCTGGGATTTCCCTCCACGCATGGTTTCGGTAACCAGTTCCCTGGTAGGCAGAAGCGTATATGCAAGATTCAGAGATCCGATGATCAGTGAAAAGGCGATGAGAAAGAATGAAATTAAAAAATGTTTTATTTTTTTTTCTTTCCAGAAAGTTCCTAAATAAACCAGACAGAGGATCCCAATGATCAATCCCGTATAATATACAATTTGCAAATGCTGAATACTGACTTCAAGTGTAAAGAACAAGGTCATAACGGCCGTGCCTAACAAGTATTTTCCACGTAGTATCAGCAGCACACCGGCAATTACAGCAGGCATATATCCAATTGCGATGAGTTCTGTATCATGACCTGCAACTACCAAAATAGGATTAAAAGTTGCAAAACCATATGCCAGCGAACCAAGTAAAGAAATTAAAAGGCTTAGTCCAAAAACCTGGGTCAGAATATAGAAGCAAACACAGGCACTGAAGAAAAAAGAAATGGGTTTCCAAGGTTGATCTTTATTTAAAAAAAATAACCAGTTAATAGCAAGCAGTGGTTTATTGATATTTGAAGTGCTTTCAATCGCGATATTATAAGCAGGCATTCCTCCGAACATGGATTCAGACCATAATGGCCAGTGTCCGTTCTTTTCTTTGTAATCATTTGATTGTTTTGCCATGCCTGTATATCCCTGCACGTCTGCCTGGTGGAGTACTTTTCCTTCCAGGGCAGTCTTATTATAAACAATTGAAACAACCAGAAATACAGCGATGGCGATAAGATGCGGTACGGCTTTCTTAAGAAGCGATGAATTCATACTAATGAAACTGGTTAATCAGGCAAAATAATGCTATTTTATGGAGAAATTTAGATTTTTGACTTATGGCTTTCTTAAGAATGCTCAATCGCGCGGCTTTTATTTGCAATGTATGTTTTCTGTTGGCTATCTTCCTGTTATGGTATTCGCATCCTGTTAATCCCGGAATTTCCTCATTGATTATTGTGATGGGATTTTTACTTTCTATCGTACTGAATGTTGTAGTAAATATCTGGCTGGTCTTTATACGGATTTTTAAAAAACCTCTTCCAGTAATTCCGCGTTTCCTTTTTTATTTAAATGGAGCATTTCTCGTTATTCAAATAATCCTGCTAATTGAATAAGCATAATTATTAGTTATGAGTTGTTATTTGTAAACGTTTACACTTAACAACTTTCAATTAACAACTATTCTTACACTACCACACTACCAAACTTCCACACTACCACAGTCTATTGCTTGTTTTAATCTTTAGGATTAAGGCTAAGTTCCATCACATAATCATCCATAAAATATCCGCCTCCGATATCAATCAGATCTTCTTTCAGAAGGGAAAATCCCATTTTCTCATAAAAGGTTCTTGCTTTATTGTGTCGGTTGACATTTAACAGGAGTGCCCTTCCTCCGACAGATTTTACGCGGGATATCACATCATTCAATAACCATTTTCCCAGACCCTTTCCCTGTAAGCGATTATCAAGGTATATCTTATTTAGTTTGAAGTCACCCTCCTCATTTAGTCTGGTGTACGAAGCAAAACCCACGGGTATTTCTTCAGAATAAACAATCAGAAAATTTTGTCCTGAATCCCATTGTGCTACCAGGGCTTCCGGGCTGTAAATAAGATCCATCATATAATCAATCTGCCCCGGCTCCACAATATCCTGGTAAGTCACCGGAAATATCTGAAATGCCAGATCCCTTATCTGCCATAGATCTTCTTCAGATATTTCACGAACTTCAATGCCCTGGGTATTTGCTTCCATTTTTAAATAGTTTTAAATTATTATACCGGGTTTATAACATTTCATCCCCGGAATTGTAAATATAAAAAACAGTATATGGAAAAAAGGAATTTAGGCAGGTCCGGGATCCGGGTTGCACCCTTTGCATTTGGAGGCAATGTTTTTGGATGGACGGTTAACGAATCCATGGCCTTTAAGTTACTGGATGAATTTACCCGCTCGGGTTTCAATTTAATTGATACCGCAGATGTTTATTCAACCTGGGTGCCCGGCAATAAAGGTGGAGAATCAGAAACGATCATCGGCCAATGGCTAAGAAAGAGAAATAACAGGAAGGATGTCGTGATCGCTACCAAGGTTGGCAAGCCGATGGGTCCGGGTAAATTGGGGCTTTCAGGAAAGTATATACGCCAGGCTGTTGAAGATTCATTAAAAAGACTTCAGACAAATTATATTGATCTGTATCAATCGCATGATGACGATCCACATACTCCCATGGAAGAGACATTGAGCACTTTCACCGACCTGATAAAAGAAGGTAAGGTAAGGGCCATCGGTGCTTCCAATTTTACGGCCGACAGGCTTGCTCTTTCTTTGGAAGTCAGCAAAGCGAATAACTATGCCCGTTATGAAACCCTGCAGCCGCCATATAATCTGTACGATCGTAGTATTGAAAAAGATCTCCAGTCGCTTTGCTTAAAGGAAGGGATTGGAATTATTTCTTACTATGCCCTGGCCAGCGGATTTTTAACGGGAAAATACCGTTCAGAGCAAGATCTCAATAAAAGTGTCCGGGGACAGGGAATAAAAAAATACCTGGATGCGAAAGGAATGAAAATACTGACAGCACTGGATGAAGTTTCCGCAAAGTACAAGTCTTCTCCTGCAACCATTGCGCTTGCCTGGCTGATGAGCCGTCCCGCAGTTGTAGCGCCCATTGCGAGTGCAACAAAAGAAGACCAGTTAAAGGATTTGCTGAAGTCAGTTGATATTAGTTTGGATGAAGAATCTGTAAGGTTGTTGTCGGGGGAAGCTGCGATGGTTGACGGATGACGGATGACGGTATTCCCAATCGAACTACGACACTACCACACTACCACACTTTCAGACCAGTTTTAAGCTTTAGGCTTAGTTCAGCATTCCGGCAAACTAAGAGGAATATGCACAGCCAGACCACCGTCGGAGGTTTCTTTATACTTACTATTCATGTCCAGTGCAGTATCCCACATGGTGCGAATAACGGCATCCAGGGATACTTTCGCAAAATCCGGCATACTTTGCAATGCAAGCTGTGAGGCAGTTATTGCTTTTATGGCTCCCATCGTATTTCGTTCTATACAGGGTACCTGAACCAATCCTCCAATGGGATCACAGGTTAAACCCAGGTGATGCTCCATGGCGATCTCGGCGGCCATCATGGCCTGCCGTTGGGTTCCACCCATGCTTTCTGTTAAAGCAGCAGCTGCCATAGCTGAGGAGACGCCGATTTCTGCCTGGCAGCCTCCCATGGCGGCAGAAAGTGTAGCTCCCTTTTTAAATATGCTTCCGATCTCAGAAGCCGTTAAT
>DATHNR010000441.1:0-5082 GCA_035485835.1 Puia sp. | reverse complement strand
CGAGAATTATTTTTCTCCGTATACTCAGCTTCGGAGTGAGCTCACCACCTTCAACACTCCAATCCTCGGGCAATAATTCAAATTTTTTAATCTGCTCCACATGGTTGAACTGCTGGTTATATTCATCCACGATTCCTCTGTAAAATTTTAATACAGCCGGATTTTGAATCATGGACAGGTTGGAACTTATATCGTAGCCATGTTGGCCGCACCATTCTGTGAGTTGGGTAAACGCAGGTACTATCAGCGCGCCTACAAATTTCATTTCGGATCCCACTACAATTATCTGTTCAATAAAACGGGATTCCTTTAGTTTGTTCTCAATAGCCGCAGGAGCAACATATTTTCCACCGCTGGTTTTAAATAATTCTTTCTTACGATCCGTGATGCGTAAAAATTTTCCATCTTCCATCACTCCGATATCACCTGTATGTAACCATCCATCGATAATCGTTTCGGCCGTCAGATCGGGTCGTTTGTAATACCCTTTCATTACACTAGGCCCTTTCACACAAATTTCTCCATCACTTTCCAGTCTCATTTCAACGCCATTCAATACCGGACCGACGGTTCCAAAACGGCATAGTCCTTTGCCTCGACGGTTGACAGCAATAACGGGTGAGTTTTCTGTTGGCCCATAACCTTCGTACACAGGAATCCCTGCGCTGCTGAAAATGCGTAGCAGCCTTATCTGGCATGCTGCGCCGCCGACAACAACATATTTTATATTATTTCCAAGTGCTTGCCGCCACTTATTAAATATGATTTTATTTGCCAGGAATAATTGGAAAGAGTACCACCATCCCTGGCTGTTGTTATTATCATATCTTTTTCCAAGTTCCACAGCCCAGAAAAATAAACTTCTCTTTATGCCCTTCAGGGATGCGCCTTTCGACATGATCCTTTCATAAACTTTTTCAAGGATGCGGGGAACCGTTACAAAGAGATTGGGTTTTACTTCCAGCAAATTAGCCCCTATGGTATCAAAACTTTCCGCATAATATATACCGATACCACTGAACATATATATATAGCTTACCATTCTTTCCAGAATATGATTCAAGGGTAGAAAACTGAGCACTTTAAAATCTGGCCTGTCTTCAAAAGGAAAACTTTCTTTTGCATACATCACATTACTTGTGATATTATTATGTGTCAGCATTACACCTTTTGGAGTGCCTGTTGTACCGGAGGTATAAATGATGGTGGCAAGATGCTCTGGACGGATTGTTCTGCTGATAGATTCCAGTTCATTTTTTTTTACTTCCGTTGCAGCTTGCAGAAGAGACGACCAATGGTCAACACCTTCAATTTTGTCAAATGTATATACGTTTTTAATGGAGGGAATACCGGGTCGCACCTGCCGGATTTTTTCAAATAACTCTGCACTGCTTACAAAAACATATTTTACGGAAGCATCCCTGAAAATAAATTCTATTTCATGATTACTTGTTGTCGGATAGATCGGAACGAGTACAGCCCCCAGTTTTTGAACGGCTAAATCAGTTATCAGCCATTCAGGGCGGTTATTTGAAATGATGGCAATTTTATCCTGACCTTCAACCGTCAGGTCATTCCCGGAAACACCAATGGCAGATAGCCCGCAGGCTAATATATCTACTGTTTCTGATATTTCACTCGTGCTGTATTTTCTCCAAATCCCTTTTTCTTTTGCAGCCAGCATATCAGGTTTTGGGAATTTCTCCATCTGGAAAGCAATACAATCAAACAATCGTTCAGGTTTATTCATGTTGATTATTTGGAATTCAGGTTGCGATAATTCTGCCCCGCAGGTAATTTAAAAACCCTCCCTTTCTGAAAATTAATAAACCGGTTATAATCATCTGCATGTTGTGTAGTCCAGTTTTGAAAAGATGGAAGGTTCATTGAAGCCCCAAATGCCCATTGATCATAAGCATCAAACATTCCTGCTTTCAGAAGCTGCCGGTGATATTCGAAAAGCCTGAATGGGTATTTATCTCCAAATTTATCAAACCATTCCAGAATAAATTTACTTCTTAAAATATTGAGAGATTCCGATGTCACACCCAGACTAACGGTAGGAGATAATTCAGCCATAATGGAAAGATAAGCAGCAGCAAAAAGATTTTTATTAACCTGGTTTTTTGGTAATTTAAGATCGGTAAATAATTTTTTATATCCATCAATAAGAAGCAATTTGATTTCAGGTGTGCGACGGCTATAGCTTTCAAGGTTTATAAAAATTTCGCCATAAATGAGGCTCCAGACTTTGTCATACGTGTAATAATAGAACTTACAGGCGTTATAATAATTTGAAGAATAATTGGGGTCCACTTCAATTCCCTTTTCCCAGAAACGTATGGCTTCCCCATCTTTATTAGCCCATAACATTTCGCCATATTCATTGTATAATTCACCGCTGCTGGGGAATTTTTTTATTCCCTGCTTATACATTTTGTCAGCTTGTTTACTTTCATCAATTGCCTTATACGCCATTCCGAGAATTTGGTAACACTGTTCGTCTGCATCATTGCGTGCAATCAGCTTTCTTCCGGCTTCTACAGATGCACTGTAATTTCGCTGGAGATAGTAAGTAAAAGCCAGGTCCTTTTGTATTTCCAGATTTTCCGGATCTGCTTTTAATGCATTATTTAAAACTATAATAGCATTGGGATAATCCCCGGTGCGCATAAACTGTTTTGCAACCATATGCAGCGAATCTGCGTGCTGGGCAAAACAGGCGAAACCTGAAAGAAATAAACTAATGACGAAGAGAAGTTTTTTCATGAATTGAATATAGGCCACCTTTAGGAAACGGCCCACTGACAAAATAATTGTCTGTACAAAAGTACCGTTTATCTGATCAGATGTGTTAAAAGGCCGTCCCGTAATTTCGGTTCAAACCACGTGCTTTTGGGAGGCATGATCTGACCACTATCGGCAATATCGAAAAGCTGTTCCATACTTACGGGATAAAGACTGAAAGCCAGTTTCATCTGGCCGCTATCCACTCTTTTTTCCAGTTCCCCCAATCCCCTGATCCCACCTACAAAATCAATCCTGTTATCAGTTCTTACATCCTTAATTCCGAGGATGGGAGATAGAATATTTTCATGCAGGATACTTACGTCAAGGATACCTATCGGATCATCTGAAAAACTATTTTCTTTAGCTTCCAGGTGATACCAGTTGCCTTCCAGGTACATGCCGAAATTATGCAGGCGGTCAGGTGAATAGGCCGAATTTATTTTAACTACCCTGAAACTTTCATTAAGTTTTTCAAGAAAACTATTTTTATCCAATCCATTCAAATCTTTCACGACCCTGTTATAATCCATAATATGCAGTTCATCAGAAGGGAATAAAGTGGTTAAAAAATATTCTGATTCCGGGGAAGCTTCCTTACCAAGAGCTTTTTTTACCTTGGCAGCTGATGCAGCCCTGTGGTGGCCATCAGCGATATACGTGAAAGGGATTTGTTTTTGAAAAATTGTTGTGATTTCATGGATGGTTTGAGGATCATGCAAAACCCAAACACGATGACCGATCCCATCATCCGCTACAAAATCATAGGCGGCTTCATGCGCTTTTTTCCAATAACCGATCAGCATACTAAGAGTAACATTTGACTTATAAGCAAGAAATACATTTCCTGTTTGTGCGCCTGTAATCCGCATATGGTTTATCCTGTCGAGTTCTTTTTCAGGGCGAGTCAACTCATGTTTTTTGATTATATTATTTTCGTAGTCCGATACAGCGCTTACGCAAACCAATCCCGTTTGTTTTCTTTTGCCCATCGTTAATTCATATATATAATAAGCGGGTTGTTCATCACGGATCAGAATTTTATTATCACGGAAGATGAACAGGTTATCCGCCGCTTTATTATATACTTTATCGCTATGAACATCGGTGCTTTCGGGAAGATCAATCTCAGCTTTCGTGATATGTAAAAAAGAATATGGGTTTTTATCAGCTACAGTTCTTGCCTCAGCACTATTCAGGACGTCATATGGCAGGGATGCAACACGTGAAGCCAGGTCTTTTGCTGGTCTAAGTGCTCTGAAAGCAGAAATTATTGCCATATTTTCAAATTAAAGTTGATCAATTAAACTTGTCAGCGCCTTCACACTTTCAAGAGGAAGAGCATTGTAAAGTGAAACCCTGTATCCACCCACACTTCTATGTCCCTTTACCCCAATCATATTTTGTTCCTTACATGCTTCAAGGAATTTTTTTTCTATCAAAGGATCTTTGATCAGGAAAACTACATTCATGCGACTACGGTCTTCTCTTGACACTGTTGGCTCAAATCCTTCCTTTGCGTCCAGAGTCTTATAAAGAAGATCAGCTTTTGCAATATTGATTTTTTCTATTGCAGAAACACCCCCTTGTTTTTTTAACCAGCGCAGTGTAAGCATGCAAACATAAATTGCAAAAACCGGCGGCGTGTTTAGCATGGAACCCGCTTCGATATGCTGCCTGTAATCCATCATACCAGGCAGTTTACGGTTTACTTTGCCAAGAATATCTTTTCGTAAAACAACCATATTCACACCAGCAGCACCAATATTTTTTTGCGCTCCGGCATAGATCAGTGCGAACCTGTTAAAGTCCGTTTCATGACTCAATATATCACTGCTCATATCTGCGACCAGTGGAACATTTGTTTCCGGAATGGCAAACATTTCCGTTCCTTCAATAGTGTTGTTGGTGGTATAATGAAAATAAGCTGCTCCCGAAGGGATCTTAAACCCTTTTGGAATATAAGTATAGTTTTTATCCTTCGATGACGCGACTACATCCACATTACCAAATAAACGGGCTTCCTTGATGGCCTTTGAGCCCCATACTCCACAATCGAGATAAGCGGCTGTTTGATTTTCATTCAGAAGATTCATCGGGACCTGGAAAAACTGTGTTGTTGCACCACCATGAAGAAATAAGACTTCATGATCCGAATCCAGCTTCATGAGTTCTTTGGTAAGGAGCACAGTTTCATCCATTACGGATTGAAACAGTGCGGTCCTGTGACCGATTTCAAGAATAGAAAGTCCTGTATCCCGAAAATTTAAAATCCCCTTGGCAGCCTCTTCAAAA
>DATHNR010000440.1:0-4582 GCA_035485835.1 Puia sp. | reverse complement strand
CTTTCATTTGTCTCCATTGCAAAGCAATTAATCCATCCAAATGCGCACACGCATTTATACTCATTGCATCAGGTGCTAAAGATTCTCTAACCATCCACCCGATCTTACGATGACCAACTGCACCAGATGTATCTCCTGTAAATGCAAAGTCTGCCGTCAGAATAAAATCTCCCGAAATCCTTTCATAAGTAAAATGAAACTGGTCCTCATTAAACCAGATATTGCCACCCGAACCTTTAATCGTGTAGCTCTGAGTCACTTCATCATAAGAAGTGGATCCTGCCAGTTTTACATTACCGATATCCTGCTGTTTATCAAAAATTCCCGTCAGGGTATGCTGGGAAAAGCATGGCAGATAAAAAAAAGAGAAGAATATAATGGCAGGCAGAAGTTTTTTCAATTTCATGCTAGGATGACTTTATGAGGGTGACTAACTAATTAAAACTCAGACCAGGTTTGCCCTGATAAATTTTATGCTTTGAGAGATACTATCAAATGGAGAACCGGGGCATTTATCCTGTTCCACGAAGAAATACTTCATGCCAGCTTCATTCTTATGCTGAAATATTGTCTTGAAGTCAATGATACCATTCCCAACTTCTGTAAAAGTCTGACTGGCTTCTTTCGACATATCTTTTATATGCCAGAGTGGAAATCTGCCAGGATGTTTTTGGAATAATGCGAGCGGATCCTGTCCTGCTTTTTTAATCCAATACAAATCCATCTCCATTTTCACGAGGTCCTTATCGGTTTTATCCAGCAATACATCATAGGGAAATACACCATTCTGCATTTCAAATTCAAAATTGTGGTTGTGATAGCAGAATTGAATACCGGATTTCTTACAGGTCTCGGCCGCTTTATTAAATATATCGGCCAGTTGTTTGTAGTGATCCAGTGTGCCGCGTTCCTGATCTGATAAATAGGCGCATACCATATATTTCAGTCCGACAGCCGAGGCATCGTCTACTGCCTTCTGCCAGTCGTGCAATATCGTACCATTCTGTGGTGCTCCCTTAATCATTTCTTCACCGACCCTGTAATGCCCGCTGAGTGCAACCAGGCCATTGTTAGCCAAAAGCTTTTTGTAGGTATCGGCATCCATTCCGTAGAATTTTTCAGATCCCGTATAGGTTGCATTTTCTACGGAATTAAATCCGATCTGTGCAACTTTTGCAAGCGTTCCTTCCGGATCTTTTTCCATGGCATCCCGTACCGTATATAGTTGAAGTCCTATTAAAGGCGCCGCAGCAAAGGCATTCAGAGGACCTTTTACAAACAGGGCAGCAGATAAAGCAGAGGCAGATTTTATAAAAACTCTTCTGGAACTCATGGTATAAATTTTAACTGAGCAATCGTTTTTTACCTTATAAATGTATGCTCTTTAAAACAAATTACATTTTTTAAGCGGCATAAAGTCCAGGGTTTTGTAATATTGGGAACTTTAAATATGAATGAATGAAAGCCTGCCTGCTGATAATTTGTAGCCTGGTACTCTTCCAGGTTATGGGTGAGAATGATGGAGGAAATGCCGGTTTCTATTCCGGATTAGCAAATGATCACCCCAGTTTGCCGATCGGGTCAGCTGCGCCGCCATTCTCACTTCCGGGCGTGGATGGGAATACGTACAGTCTCGCTTCTTTCGAAAAATCAGATATCCTCGTCATCATTTTTACATGTAATCATTGTCCTACGGCACAGGCTTACGAAGACCGGATCATTCAACTAACAAATGATTACGCAGGTAAAAAAGTTTCTGTGATTGCCATTATGCCTAATGATCCAAGTTCCATTAATCTGGATGAGTTAGGATACACGGATATGGGTGATTCGTTTGATGAGATGAAACTGCGTGCCAAAGAAAAGAAATTCAATTTCCCTTATTTATATGACGGAGAAAATGAAAAAGTATCGCTGGCATATGGACCCATTGCCACACCCCATGTTTTTATTTTCGACAATAAAAGAATCCTGCGTTATAGTGGCCGGATTGATAATATTGAAAAACCAACCAAGACGCCTACAGAGAGGGATGCGCGAAATGCCATTGATGAACTTTTAGCCGGCAAAGCGGTTTCCGTTCCCACCACGAAAGTTTTCGGATGCAGTATCAAATGGTCTGAGAAGAGTAGCTGGATTGAGAGAGCGAAGGTAGAATGGGCTAAAGAACCCGTCAGTCTCGATTCTATTGATGAAAAGGGTATCAGGGAACTGGTGCAGAATCATTCAGACAAACTGAGGCTTATAAATGTTTGGGCAACATGGTGCGGTCCCTGTGTTGCAGAATTCCCTGAATTCATTACGATGAACCGGATGTATCGTAAACGGGATTTTGAATTCATCTCCATCAGTGCCGATGGTATTGACAAAAAGAAAAAAGCGTTACAATATTTGCAGAAACAGGAAGCCTCCGGCAAAAATTATATTTTTTCAGGTGATGATAATTATAAACTCATCGATGCCATAGACGCCAAATGGCCGGGGGCCCTGCCTTACACCATCCTGGTAGAACCCGGAGGAAAAATCGTTTATTCAAAAGAAGGCTCCATCGACCCTGCGGAACTTAAAAAAGCCATTGTTGAGGATAAGTATATTGGCAGGTATTATTAGGGGTTATGAACTATGAACTATGAGATATGAGATATGGGATATGAGTTATGAGATATGGGTTATGAGATATGGGTTATGAGATAAGAATGTCACAAATACATAACTCATAGTTCATAGTTCATATCTCATAGTTCATAGTTCATATCCCATAATCACCAAAAGACGGTATAAAGTCCTGCCAAAATTCCCATAATAATTACGGAACCAAGAATAAAAGCGTGGGAAACCTGGAAGTCTTTTTTATCAATGATGATGGAATGTGATTTATCCGGAGAAGACTTTCCGAATAAGCTGATCAAGATCATGATGAGTACAATGATTACGAAAGTTATTGTCATCCGGTCGAGGAATGGATAATCCGGGAAAATGCCATTCGTCCAGACTGGCAGAAATTTTAGAATAGTCGATACGGGAATTGTCAACAGGCTCCCTGTTAATGCAGCTGCGGCTGTTGTCCGCTTCCAGAAAAAACCCATTAAAAAAATCGCAAGTACACCTGGTGAAATAAATCCGACATATTCCTGTATAAACTGGTAAACCTGATCCAGATTTTTTAGTGCCGGTGCAATCAAAGCTGCAATGCCCATCGCGACAATTACTACCCATTTACCAATGCCCACCAATTGTTTTTCTGAAGCTTCCTTATTAAAATATTTCTTATAGATGTCGAGTGAGAATATTGTAGATATACTATTTGCCTTTCCAGCAAGAGAAGCGACCACGGCCGCAGTGAGGGCTGCAAATGCAACACCCTTAAGACCCGCTGGCAATAAATTCATCAGGGTGGGATATGCATGGTCCGGTTTGATAACACCATCGGGCATCATTTCATTCTGGAACATTCCATTCTTATGTAAAACAAACATTGTAATGCCAGGCAATACAACAATCACTGGTACCAGCAATTTTAAAAAAGCCGCAAACAGCAACCCACTCCTGGCGGTTTTAAGATTGGCACCTAATGCACGCTGGATAATATATTGATTACATCCCCAGTAGGCCAGGTTATTGATCCACATCCCGCCTATTACAACTGATAAACCCGGAAGATCTTTATAATACGGATCTCCCTTATGAAAGATCATATGAAAATGATCCGGCGCTTCTTTGCGGAGAATGGACAATCCCTTCAAAATATTACTTCCATATCCAAAATGCCCTGAAAGAAGTGTAAGAGCAAGATAAGTGGTTACCAGTCCGCCTACGATCAGGACCAGCACCTGGATTACGTCTGTATATCCAATTACTTTCATTCCGCCAAGTGTAACGATAATCGAAAACAAAGCCAGGCAGGCAATACTCCAGCCAAATGAAATATCTGAAATGGAAGTAATCGCCAGGGCACCGAGGTAAATAATGGAAGTGAGATTAACGAAAACATACACGAGTAACCAGAATACTGCCATCAGGGTGCTGACCTGCTGATTGTATCTTCTGGCCAGGAACTGCGGCATGGTAAAGATTTTATTCCTGAGATAAATCGGAAGAATAAATACCGCCACGATAATCAGGGTTGCCGCCGCCATCCATTCATAAGTTGAAATGGCGATTCCCAAAGCATAACCTGATCCTGACATACCGATAAAGTGTTCGGCAGAAATATTTGAAGCAATAAGAGAAGCTCCGATGGCCCACCAGGTAAGTGATCCTTCCGCAAGAAAAAAATCTTTTGAATCAGTAGTGACAGATTTTTTCCTCCTGTATACATAATATCCGTAAGCAGAAACGACTATGAAATAGACAAAAAATACAAGGTAGTCCGCTCGCTGTAATTTATGCACGGGGGAAGATTCTCCTGTTTCTGATCGGCAGGAAGTTTAGAATTTAAGCATTGAAGGAAGGTATTTACCGACAAGCTCTTCATAGTATGGCTTGAGCTTTGTCCAGTCAGGCGGTACGGGATTTTTTGAATAGAGATCATAAGGATTAAAAAGTTTTACCCATTTAAGCATTTCCCTGTCGTGATCATCCA
>DATHNR010000439.1:0-8618 GCA_035485835.1 Puia sp. | reverse complement strand
CTAATATATCAACCTATTTTGAAGACCGCTGGAAAAATCCGGGTGACGAGAATAAAACCAATGTGCCCAAATATATTTCCGATCCGAATGTGGATGCTGCTACCCGTTCCATCGAGTTTTATGAAGATGCTGATATCAATGTGGAAAGTGCCAGCTATATCAAAATGCGGGATATCACATTGACATATTCTCTTCCCTTTTCCTGGATCAGCCGCATGTCGATGGATAACGTGCAGGTATATACGCAGTTGAATAATTTAATGCTTTGGACAGCCAACCACCAGGGCATCGATCCGGAATATTACAATGCCCAGTCGGGACCAGGCGGTAACCTTGGGAGTTCCAGTGGGGGAACCGGCCAATTGATTGGGACGCCGCCGAGCGCCCTGCCTGATAAAATGAAACCCTTCTGGACATTTGGCCTTCGCGTGAGTTTCAAATAAAACTATCAAAACAAAATTCATGAAACAATCCATTATAAAATATTCGATTCTTGCGCTTGTCATTACTTTGACGGGAGCCTGTACAAAATTTTTGGACATCAAACCCAAGGGCGTTGATATCGCTTCTACCATCGACGAGTATGACGGGTTATTCAATAATGCATTGCTTACTTCATTTGGAAATTATACCGTAAGTCCCGGTGGCGTTACGCCGGGTGATGCTGCAAACCTCAGCATATTCCTGTCGGACGAAACTTACACAACAGCACCTTATAATGCCAGTATTGAAGCGAGTTACACAAATGGTTACCGGTGGTTGCCCAATGTGTATTTACCGAATCAGCAGGCAGCCGAATGGAATGCGTTTTACACGCAGAACTATACCTATAATGTGATTGCCAACGGCGTTATGAATGCTCCGGACGGAACAGAACTGAAGAAAAAACAATTGCTGGCTGAAGCACGTGCGAACAGAGCCTACCTCCATTTCTGGCTCGTAAATTATTTTGGAAAACCATATAACGCTTCAACGGCATCGACCGATCCGGGCGTTCCACTGATCACAACGCCGGATGCTTCCGGATCAGCGGGTCCGCGGGCTTCTGTTCAGGCCGTATATGATTTTGTTATCGGAGAACTGAGTGCTGCTATTGCAGATCTGCCGGATACTACGATCAGCCGCTTGCGGTTGGCAAAACCTGCGGGGACATTTATGCTGGGGCAGGTTTATTTTTTCATGGGCAGGTACGACAGTGCACTCATCGAACTCAATGCAACAGAGGCCCTGATTCAAAACAGTCCGCTTCCCATGGACCTGTATGATTACAATGTGGTGCTCGGTCAGTGGACACCACCCATTCCCAATTTTCCACCCAATTTTCCTTTGGCTCCGAATAATGAGGAAGCCATTTGTCAGCGGCAGGTTTCGGTAGCCTCGTATCGCGGCGTCGCATTTCTGAATCCGAACTATTCCCTGTATGATTCAACGGACCTGCGTTTGCAACTTTTTTCAAAGACCGATTATTCCGGACAAACAGTATATCCTTCCTGGTCCCGTGCTGCTCCTTACCTGGAAAATTATGGCCCTTCCGTGCCCAATCTTTATCTGATGCTGGCAGAATGCAAGGCCAGGACCGGCGATATTCCAGGCGCTACGGCAGATGTGGTGAACCTGCGCGCGCACCGCATGCCGGCAGCCAACGCAGCGGTTTCCATCAGTGATGCTGATTCGCTGGTCCGGTTTATTGTTGCAGAGCGCTACCGTGAGTATGCGATGACGGGTTACAATTGGTTCGATGTAAGAAGGCTGTGGAATGATCAGTTATTTGCGGGGAAAAATTATATACATACCGATAGTGCAGGAACTTATACACTCACGGCAGACCGGCTGGTTCTTAAAATTCCACCGAATATTTTGTCATTCAATCCGGGAATGACGGACAATCCTTAATTCCAAAAAAATTAAAAATAAAAAAATGAAAATTAAAATCAGACAACTATTGATGACTGCAATGATGGCAATGGTGGTTTGCAGTTCGGCCTGCTCGCAGGAAAAAGGGTTCATCATTAAAGGACATTTGGAGGGCATGGCAGGCAGCCAGCTTTATGTAATATCCGGGCACGAGGGGAAAAGCGGACCCGAAAAAATAACGGTTGATAACAATGGAGATTTTGAATTTAGAGATACCGTTCCCTCAACCGGACCCGCTGAATATAGTTTGATGGATCCCAGTGGCGTGACGATGTTCAAAGGCGGGGCCATGATGGGTGTCAGTGATATTTTTTATGCGCAAAATGGAGATGTAATCCACCTATCAGGTTCCAAGCTGGATTTTGCACTGTGTGAATTCTCAGGAAATAAATGGAATGCTGAAAATATGGAGCTTAAGAATCAATTGAAGGATGTGCATGTTCAGGAAAAAAAGATCTGGGACCAGGTGGGTGCTTTGATGAGGCAACATAATCCGGCGAACAGACCGAAAATTGACAGTCTTCAAAACCTGGCTGACCCTTTCGAAGCCAGGGCAAGGCAAATTAAATTAGATTTTATAAGCCAGCATCCCGATGCACTTATCAGTGCACATGCCATGTCGGAAATAGCCAGTGGTATGAAGTTGGGAGATGCGAAAACACTCTTTGCTTCATTGTCAAAGGAAGTTCAGGAATCTGCCAGCGGAAAAAATGTTCAGGAAATGCTCGGGCTTGAAGTGGCTGAAGAAAATTCGGATGCAGGAAAACCGGCTCCAGATTTTGTGAAGCAGACGAAAGAAGGCAAGACTTTTAAACTTTCGGACTACAAAGGTAAATACGTTCTCCTCGATTTCTGGGGTTCATGGTGCGGGGCCTGCAGGGCGAGTCATCCACATTTGAAAGAGATCAATGAGAAGTATGGCAAACAAGGACTCGTTATCATCGGCATTGCCTATGAGAGGACCCAGGATAAAACTGCGTGGATTAAAGCCATAAAAGA
Organism: Puia sp.; assembly: GCA_035485835.1. Taxonomy (GTDB): domain Bacteria; phylum Bacteroidota; class Bacteroidia; order Chitinophagales; family Chitinophagaceae; genus Puia. Next base: position 5,705 of record DATHNR010000439.1, on the reverse strand, counting down.
AGACGGCCTGCCGTGGACACAGATCCTCAACGATCAGGGTCAGGTAAATGTGGTTGATCTCTATGGTGTGAATGGCTTTCCGACTAAAGTTCTTATCGACAGGGAAGGAAATATTGTGATGCGCATAGTAGGAACCAATGTTACTGGCGGAGCTCATGGTCAGGACAACAGCAGCTCGGATGCTGCAAACAGCACTACCGGTGCAGCCGCAGGTTCTTCATCCACTGCATCTTCCAACGCGTCGTCGACTGCATCAGCAAGCACATCCTCTGCATCCGCCAGCAATGATTCAGAAACCGTTGCCCAGGCTGCCGCGGAATTAACACCGCTTGACAAAAAACTAAAGGAAATATTTAAGAATTAAAAATGTTCAAAAAAAATTACAGGATGAAAAAATATTGCATAGTCCTTTTTATGATCATAACCGGTCTGGCAGCTGCGGGCCAGTCCCCATCAGGCTTTCTTGTAAAGGGTGAACTGACGAATGTAAAAGAAGGGAAGGTGATTTTTTACTACCGCAACCCGACAAAGACAGATGAAATTAAACCGGATAGTACAACTTTCGTTGACGGTCACTTCGAGCTGAAGGGAGTTATCCCTGATAGCGAACCCGTTTTGATGGTACTGCAAAGAATAGAAAATGGTCAGTTCAGACAGCCTCCCGCAAGATTTTTCATTCAGAATGGTGACCGGATTGAGTTGAAGGGAGATGGGAACAATATAGCAGCATCCCTGGTAACCGGCAACAAATACAACGAGCAGTACAATGAACTCAAAGCGATCATCAAAGACGATCAGGATGCCATCAGCTTTGCGCGCAGTCAGATGTCAGATGATCAATCTGCCAATGAAGTCAAACAAAAGCAGATACGATCAATGATGGAAAAGATGGTCGAAAAAGAAAAAGCATTTGCGATAGCACACCCGGACTATCTCGTTTCTTCGATGTTGGTAGCTATTGAACTGCAAATGACACCGGAAGAAAAGACAGCCTGTTACAATAATTTTACACCAGAAGTGAAAGAGGGCATGTATGGCAGGATGATCGCCGGGCAAATGGCACAGGATAAAATCACAGGAACCGGTGCGACCGCAATAGATTTTACCAAGCAAGATCTGCGGGGAAAAACAATTCATCTGGCCGATTATAAAGGTAAATATGTGCTGCTTGATTTCTGGGGCTCCTGGTGTGGTCCCTGCCGGGCCGGAAATCCTCATCTGAAAGAATTGTATACAAAGTACAAAGACAAGGGATTTATGATTGTTGGCATCGCAAATGAAAAAGGTATGACGCTTGCTGACAACAAGACCTCCTGGAAAAAAGCCCTGAAGGAAGATGGTCTTCCCTGGCAGCAAATATTGAATAACGAAGGCATTGAAAAATGCGACGTTACCAATTTATATAATGTGTTTGCATTCCCCACAAAAATCCTGCTGGATAAGGATGGTAAGATTATTGGAAGGTTTACCGGCACTTCAATCGGTAGTGACAAGGATGGTCTTACCGAAAAACTCAAGGAGATCTTTGGTAGCTGATGCCTGAATCGCATCCGGCTTAATTTTTCTGAGCGGCTTTTACACAATTAATTACATTATGAAATATTCGGGATACGGGTGTTTGGCCCTTGCCATGTTATTAGTGAATAGTTTGCCAGCACAGCCGGTTCCACTGGACACGGCTGTGCATAGCGGAAAACTCGCAAACGGTTTTAGTTACTTTATAAGGCATAATGAACAACCGAAAGGACGTGTGTACCTGTATCTGGTAAACAAAGTCGGCTCCGTGCTGGAAGACGATGATCAGCAGGGGCTGGCACACTTCATGGAACACATGAACTTCAACGGCACCACCCATTTCCCGAAAAATGAATTGGTAAATTATTTACAGAAATCGGGAGTACGTTTCGGTGCGGATTTGAACGCATATACGGGTTTCGATGAAACCGTTTTTCAATTACCGATTCCTTCAGACGATCCACAGATCCTGAAAAATGGTTTCCAGATTATGCGCGACTGGGCGCAGGAAGCAACGCTTGATTCTGTAGAAATAGATAAGGAGCGTGGCGTAGTCATTGAGGAAGAAAGACTGGGTCGCGGCGCACAGGAAAGAATGTTGCGTCAGTTTTTTCCGGTATTATTAAATTATTCACGTTACGCTGAAAGAATTCCGATCGGCAAGTTGGATATTTTACAAAATTTTCCGCCCTCTGCCATCCGTCGTTTTCATTTTGACTGGTACCGGCCGGATCTTCAGGCGCTCGTGGTTGTGGGTGATGTCGATCCATCAAAAACGGAAGTCCTCATTAGGCAGTTATTCTCTGATTTAAAAAATCCGCCAAATGAAAAACAACGGACTAAATATACTGTACCATTAACGGGGGATAATCGTTACATCGTTGTCACCGACAGGGAAATGCCCGTAACCAATCTCGAGATTTTGATCAAGCACAGCGGCCGCGAACTTGTAACAGAAGAAGATTACAGGGAAATGATGAAGAAACAATTATTTAATCAGATGTTGAGTGAAAAGTTTTCCGAACATGCGCAGCAGCCCGACCTTCCTTATCTTGGTGCGGAAGCCAAACTGGATAAACTACCAGGCGGACTCAGTGTATTCGACGTAAATATTATTTTGAAAAAAGGAAGCTGGAGTGGGGGAGTTCATGACGTCTGGGGACTTGTTCAGGAAATAAAAAAAACAGGGTTTACAGAAAATGAATTGAACAGAGCAAAAGAGAATTACCTGAGTGGCATGGGAGCAGGATACCGGGAGCGTGACAAAACCAGTTCGGATAATTATGTCAATGAATACAAAAGATTGTTTCTCGAAAACGAAGCATCACCGGGGATCAGCTGGGAATACAATTTCGTAAAGACGCATATCGATCAGATCGGACTCCCGGAATTAAACAAGATGGCTACAGACTGGATAACCGATCATGACAGGGATATCATATTACTCGCGTCAGACAATGATAAAAATCTGCTGCCCGATTCTGCCACAGTCATTTCCTGGATGCAGGAAGATGGTCATACAAAAACAGGTTTTGAATCAGACAAGAAAAGGACATTGATGACCACAGAACCCACTCCTGGAAAAATAGTAAAATCAAATCCTGTTAAGGCTCAGGGAATTCTCGAGTACCATCTTAGTAATGGCGCAACTGTGATTTTAAAATCCACCGAATATAAAAATGATGAAATCCGTTTTGCTGTATCGGCTTCCGGAGGCACGTCTGTATACCCGGATGCACAATTTATCAATGCTTCGTATGCAGGCATTGTATCAAATTTTGGTTTAGGTGGGCTGAATCCGTCGGAATTAAATCAGGCGCTCACCGGAAAACTGGTAAGGATCAGTCCGTATATCAATGAACGTTTCCAGGGTCTGGAAGGAAATACCACACCGGAGGATCTGGAAACTGCCATGCAGTTGATACATCTTTATTTTACTCAGCCACGAAAAGACAAAGCGATTTTTGGAAATTTTATGAATGCTGAAGGAGAAATGCTTGCTACCCGGAATCGTGATCCAAACAACGTATTTGAAGACAGCATCAAATACGTGCTGGGCAATAATAGTCTGCGAAGAAAGACTCCGGATACTGACGATTTGAAGAAACTAAACCTGGATGAAGTTTATCAAATCTACAAAGAGCGTTTTGCAGATGCTTCCGGTTTTAATTTTGTGTTTGTGGGAAACTTCAAAACCGACTCCATACTTCCCTTAGTGGAGAAGTATATCGGGTCTCTTCCTTCATTGCATAAAAATGAAACGGCAAGGGACCTGGGTATTCATATCCCTGCAGGTATTATTACAAAAAAAGTAATAAAGGGTTCAGAGAATAAAGCGATGATTCGCATGGTATATAGCGGAACATTTACATTCAACGCTTCCAACCTGCTTGCATTGAATGCCCTGCGAAGCGCTTTACAAATAAAAATTATTCAGCATCTTCGCGAAGATCAGAGTGAAGTCTATTCGCCATCTGTAAAAATTGTCAATACCAAATATCCTTCTTCGCGGTATGCTTTCACCGTTGCATTCGGATGTGCCCCGGCCAATGCAGAAGGGTTGATGAGTGCCGTAGATAAAGAGCTCGCGCAATTGAGGGCTAATGGACCCACCCAGGAAGATCTGGATAAATTTAAGACCGAGTATACACGTCTCCGTGAGATTAAATTAAAAGACAATGATTACTGGCTGAAAGCCATTGGTGAATTGTATCAGAATCATGGTAATCCAAACGAATTGGATATGCCATTGAATGCTTTAAACCAGCTGACAACCGAATCTCTTAAAAAAGCGGCGAACGAATGGCTGAGTGGTAAAAATGAAATTCGCTTTGAGCTGCTGCCGGAGAATTTCTGATCATCCGGGTTATGGCAGATCTATCTCCTATTATGTATAGTCTTATAGGCGTACATCGGGCATAATAGCCCAAAAATCGAAGATTTTCGCGCCCCCGCCGAATAGGTTATGGGAAGGGGAAAATGCTTTGCATCTTTACATTGTTGAAGCGCACAACTGATCCGATCCTTTGAAACCGAAAATCCAGAATCCGAAAAAAAACGAATCCTAAAATCCAAAATCCAGTAAAGACCGAACCAAAAATCCAAAATCCGAAGAAGAACCAAGAATCCGAAAATCCTGAAAACCGAAGATTGACGTACGACAAAAGAATTAATGGACGGCTGCCGAAAGGTGGCCGTTCTTAATTTCATCCCTTCAGCCTGTGATAAAATATATAGGAACCGAAAACGATGATGAGGCCCACGAATATAAAACCAGTCTGGCCAATGGTAAAACCCGCAGCCAGGCTGGCGAAGATGGCGCCGATCAGGTCGAAAGTAAATCCTGCATAAGCCCATTCCTTTAACCGGGGAAATCCGGGAACAAGTATCGCAATCACACCGAGAATTTTAGCAACACTTAACAGGGTAAGTACATTATAGGGATATCCTAATTGCTTCATCATGGCAATCCCATCCGGATTTGGTCTCAGACTTGCAATGGCGGAGAATAACATGAGTACGACGAGTAAGATGGTAAATATCCAGTAAACAATTTTTGTGGCTTTCATACATTTTTAATTTATTTCAAGTTAAAAATAAAAAACAATTGAAATGCCATCTGCAATGAAATTCTTGCAATTTTACCTTCCACACATTTGCCTCTCGCGATGGTTTTGTTTTATCGCCAACTTAATGTAGAAAATTAAATTATCTAATTCCTTATCTGAAAAGCTGTCCTGGAAGGCATGATCATAATTTGAATTCCACAATTCGGCTAATCTCAGAGCGTAATCGTCTCCTGACGCTTTTAAGACTTTACTATTCTTAATAAATCTGATAAAATAATCCTCCGATGGCTTTGGTAATCTGTTAAAAAGATTATTAAATACATAGTCATCGGTAAAATGTTTTTCAGGAGCATTATGACATGCTGCACATTTCATCTGAAATGTTTCGTTGCCCTGCCGGTATTTGTCCGCTAACTCATGAATCTGCAAACTATCTGCCTTCGACACATAAAGTGATTTCGATTTCGCATCGCCCTGCCTCGTATTGCATGCGAAAAGGCTTTCAAGAAATATCACCAATAAAAGAGTGGAGATAGTCGCCGTCTTCTTAGAATTCAATGGCATGTTGATGATGGGTGGCGGGTAATACTGGCAATTTAATGATTAGTTTTTTGTTATCTT
>DATHNR010000438.1:0-6642 GCA_035485835.1 Puia sp. | reverse complement strand
GGAAATATAGGAAATTAAAAATGTGGAAATTGAATTATTAATGATAATGTGTTAATGTGGGATTTACTATAAAAGAATGGCCGAAAAAAATCCCCGTTTAATAATAAGATTGCAAAATAAACTGCGTCAAAAGTCAAATCGCACGTTCCCACATTGTCATTAATAATTCAATTTCCACATTTTTAATTTCCTACAATTACATATTCACCACATTATCCTTATGCCAAAGGCTTAAGGATGTGCGCTCCTTCTCCTATATTCATCACATAGCAATCCGGTATTTTTCCAAATTGCATTTCATATTTTTTCTGGATATCCAGGATAAAACTTTCTTCGGCATTATGATCTACCAGGGTGATTATACATCCACCAAAACCACCGCCCATTTGTCTCGCTCCTTTTACTCCATTTAATTTACTTATTTCATTCACGAGGAAATCAGATTCCCTGCAGCTCACTTCATATTCATTGCTCAGTCCTGCGTGCGAAGCATACATTAATTTTCCGAACGCATCGAGGTTATTATTTTTGAGATCTTCGCATCCATCGAGCAGGCGCTGATTTTCATTTAAAATAAAATGACATCTTTTATATACGGTTTCATCCAGCTCAGCTTTATGTTCTTCAAGTAGTCCGGGCTGCAGGTCACGCAAAGAATGCATGGCAGGTTCATACTTTTTAAGAACCGCAACGCCTTCTTCGCATTGCTGACGCCGAAGATTATATTCGGAAGATGCCAGTGAATGGCTGACCATTGAATTCACCAGGATGATCCGTATATCGGGAAAGTGGAAAGGAATGTATTCATATTCCAGACTGCGGCAATCCAGTTTCATCAGGTGACCGGCCTTCCCATGCAGGCTGGCGAAGGGGTCCATGATACCACATTGAAGACCGGCAAAACGGTGCTCTGTCTTCTGTGCCAGCAGTGCAATTTGCATTCCTGATAAGCCCAATCGAAAAAATTCATTGAGTGCCAGACCGAATGCGGAACAGAGCGCCGCAGAAGAACTCATTCCTGCACCAATAGGCACATTACCTGAGATTAAAATATCCAACCCCTGCGGCAGGTGTTTTTCAGGCATGAGCATATAAATCATTCCCAATAAATAAGTAGGCCAGCCCTTCACAGGACGCATATGATCCAGTTCAAAAGAAAAGCTCTCACCGAATCCCGGCGCAACCAGGTTCAGCTTATTATACTGGTTTGGGGCCATAGCAATATATATATGCCTGTCTATGGCGCCCGGAAGCACGAAACCCTGATTATAATCTGTATGTTCACCAATGAGATTCACCCTGCCCGGTGCGGCAGCAATCAGGCAATCTTTTCCGAAATATTGTTGAAATTGCCTCTCGATATCCTTGATCATTCTTCGAATATTAAACACATTACGATGTCCTTTACTATAACGCGCGAAAGGGATGAAGACCTGGACCTATTACAGATTACCGATTTTACAACCGGCATCCAGGTAAGAATTCTGCCCCAGGGAGGCGCCCTTTTACATGAATTCTCCATTCCTTTAGGAAATCGCAGAATCCAGGTTATCGATAATTACAATAATCTTGCTGACCTGAAAAAAAATCTTACATCCTCATTTAAAAGTGCCAAGCTTTCTCCATATGTATGCCGGATCTCAGAAGGCAAATATAAATTTGAAGGCAGCTCCTTTGAATTTCCGGACAAATTTAATGACGGTTCTTCAATACATGGCATTCTTTCTGACAAGCCCTTTACCGTCCTTGAGAAAAAAGTTCAGGAGGATCAGGCTTATATATTACTTGAATATCATTATAAAAAAGAGAACCATGCTTATCCTTTTGAATATTTAATACAAGTAAAATATACACTAAAAAAAGGTGGAAGGCTATATCTGCAAACAACGGTGAAAAATCTTTCTTCAGGGCGCATACCCATGGCCGATGGATGGCACCCATATTTTAACCTGGAAGGAGAAGTTAACGACTGGTTATTATCCTTCCACTCCAGAAAAAACCTCGCCTTCAATGAAAAACTGATTCCCACCGGAGAAATAATTGAGATGGATAAATTTTATTCACCCAGACTTATAGGAAATGAAAGTTTTGATCATTGCTTTTTACTGGAGCCCGATCAGAACCTTCCTGCTGCAACTTTGGAAAATCCTGCAAATGGTCTTCGCCTGAGTTTTTTCCCCGACCTGAGTTATCCATATCTCCAGATCTATACACCAGACAACAGAAAAACTATCGCAATAGAAAACCTGAGTTCAGCGCCTGATTCTTTTAATAACGGGGTTGGCCTGATATTGCTAGAGCCAGGCGATTCACAAAGTTTTAGCGTGGTATATCAACTGGAATTCGTGTAAACATGTACCTTGCCTTATAATATCAATTATGAAAAGACTGAAATATATTCTCACAATTGCCGGCATGTTTTTTTTAGCCGGCTGTTTTGAAATCAATGAAGATGTTGACGTACATGCTGATGGATCTGGTGTGTACTCAGTCCATACAGATATGAGCCAGCTTCTTCAGGCCATGCAGAGCTATCTGGGTAAAGACGAGATGGATAAGCAAATGCCCACAAAAAATATTGATACAACAGTCATGATGAGAACAATGCTGGATACCGTTCAAAGTATTTCAGCAGAAAATAAAGCCCTGATCAAAAACGGCACCGTGCACCTGCTGCTTAATCTGGAAAAGAAAGAATTTAAAAGTGATATCGTTATTCCATTCAAGAGCCTGAGCGACTTACAGAAATTATATAATTCTATGAACAATCAGTCGCTCGGATTTAACCAATTATTCAAGGGTATGGCAGGTAAGACGGATACTGCCAGTTCAGGAAATGAAAATGGCATGCCGGATATGAACCAGTTCAACGCCATTTATGATTTTCAATGTCACGATGGTCTGATTTCCCGAAAACTTAATCCTGAAAAGTGGAAGGCTCTGCAACAGACTCCTCAGTTTGCACAAATGAAAGATGCGGGCAGTATGGGCATTTCAATACCTTATACCTTAACCATTGCTATTCCGCGGCCTCTTAAGAAAATAGATAACAGCCTGGCTAAAATTTTCCCGGACAGGAAAAAAGTAATCATTCAATACAACCTGATTGAAGTATTCGACCACCCTGAAAAATTCGAATATACCATCGTTTATTAGGAAAGAATCATGCTGAGAAAAACGGATTTTCTTGTTGTCGGATCAGGCATTGCCGGCCTCACATATGCATTGAAAGTTGCAAAAGCCTGTCCTGATCAGCATGTTCTTGTCATCACAAAAACGATTGCAGACGAGACTAATACCAAATACGCTCAGGGCGGAATTGCGGGAGTGACAGATTTTGAAAATGACAGTTTCGATAAACATATTGAAGACACCCTGATTGCCGGAGACGGACTATGCAACCCGAAAATTGTAGAGATAGTTGTGAAAGAAGGGCCACAGCGCATTCAGGAAATGATTGAATGGGGTGCAGAATTCGACAAGGATGAAGAAGGAACTTTTAAAAAAGGAAGGGAAGGCGGCCATTCCGAATTCCGCATCCTTCATCATAAAGACGTTACAGGAAAAGAAATGGAGCGCGCATTATTACAAACCGTCGCCTCCCAGAAAAATATAGAGATCATCAAACATTGTTTCGTTGTAGATATCATAACACAGCATCACCTGGGTTATCTCGTTACCAAATCCACACCCAATATCGAGTGCTATGGCATTTATGCCCTGGACATGAAAGAAAACAGGATCATAAAGATTTTATCACGCATCACTGTATTTGCGACCGGTGGTAATGGACAGGTTTACCGCACAACAACCAATCCGGTAATTGCAACGGGTGATGGAATCGGAATGGTTTATCGTGCCAAGGGGAGAATTGAAAATATGGAATTCATCCAGTTTCATCCTACCGCACTTTATCAGCAGGGTGTGAGCCCTTCATTTCTCATCACAGAAGCTGTGAGGGGGGATGGAGCCATTCTCCGAAATAAAAACGGGGAAGCGTTCATGGATCGTTATGATGCAAGGAAGGATCTTGCTCCACGTGATATTGTTGCAAGGGCTATCGACAATGAAATGAAAAAAGGCGGAACAGAGCACGTGTCCCTGGATTGCCGCCATATGGATATGAAAAAATTCGTAGAGCATTTTCCCAATATTTATGAAAAATGTTTATCAGCAGGTATTGATGTGGCAACGCAAATGATTCCTGTTGCTCCGGCTGCACATTATAGCTGTGGTGGAATTAAAACGGATGAATGGGGACATACTTCTATCCGGAATCTATATGCCTGTGGAGAATGCGCATCCACAGGATTACATGGAGCCAACAGGCTGGCCAGTAATTCCCTTCTGGAAGCGATGGTATTCGCCCACCGTTGTTTCCTGGATAGCGTTGAAAGAATTGAGTCACTGGATTTCCGTGAAGATATTCCTGACTGGAACGCAGAAGGAACGACGGCTCCCGGCGAAATGATTTTAATCACACAGAGTATAAAAGAGCTTCAACTTTTGATGAGTGATTATGTAGGTATTGTGAGGACTAATATCCGTCTTATCCGTGCTTCGAAAAGACTGGACCTCCTGCATGAAGAAATTGAAGCGCTTTATGAAACCACTCTGGTATCTCCCCAGCTTTGCGAAGTAAGGAATCTGATAACAACAGGTTACCTGATTGTAAAAGGTGCGCAGTTCAGAAAAGAAAGCCGGGGTCTTCACTTCAATACCGACTATCCTAATAAGAGCAGCCTGGTACAAAATATCGTACTCTGATGAAGGCCATGATCCTCGCCGCGGGACTGGGTACCCGTTTTAAACCTTGGACGAACAAGCATCCCAAGGCACTCGCGCCTGTAAATGGCAAGACCCTCCTGGAAAGAAATCTGCTTTATCTGCAATCATCCGGGATCAAAGATGTGTTGGTAAATGTGCATCATTTTGCTGAACAGATAAGACATGCCATCATTGTAAATGACGGATGGGGGAGCAATATTACGATCAGCGATGAATCGAATGAAGTGCTTGAAACAGGTGGAGGCCTGAAGAAAGCTGCTGCATATTTTGATGAAGGATCTTTTGTTCTGATGAATGCGGATATTCTTACGGACCTCGATTTGAAAAAAATGATTTCATTTCATAAAGAAAATAAACCACTGGCAACCCTCGCTGTAACGGATAGAAAATCCTCCCGCTATTTTCTCTTCGATAGAAATAATCAGCTTTGTGGCTGGCGAAATAAAAAGTCGGGCGAAGAAATAATTTCAGTTCAGGGTTCTTTGCTTGAAGAAAAAGCATTCAGCGGCATCCATATTATCTCCCCGGAAATATTCAACCTCATGCATCAGCAGGGGAAATTCTCAATCGTGGATGTTTATTTGGAACTCGCTGCAGCCCATACGATACTGGGCTTCGATCATTCTGGCTCCAGGCTGGTGGATGTGGGGAGGCCCGATGCTATTGCTGTTGCTGAAAAGATGTTTTATTAAATTTCTCCCTCAAGCAAAATGCCACTAAACAAACCTTCTTTAATTGGTTTTTGCTTTATTTTCCTGATAAAGTAAATATAAAGTCCAATAGCCACCAGATTGACATAAGCAGAAATTTCATTGGATGCAATATAATAGTCCGTTAACCTAGCACTAAAAAAATTTGCCTGAACCTTAAATGTCCAATCCGGTGTATCTGAAAAACCTACTCCTATATAAGTATAGTAGTAATTAATAAATGCAAAACCAAGTATGTAAATCTGAATGCATTGAGTAAGTAATGAAATTTCTACCATCCGTATACAGGATTTCTCCTTTGGAGAAAACCAATAAAACAATCCGCTTATAAAGTAATAGATATAAATAAAAACCCCAATTACGCCTGAGAACCCAGGTTCAACAATAAAGCTCACACTAAATAAATATGAGATCGGAACAAAAATTGAACTGATCAGAAAAATTGCATAAAATTTCTCAAAGGGTAAATGTCTGCCCTTGAGCGAGAGATCGTTCATGAGTAATAGATAAGAAAATCAATTCTTCCAATCCTTTGCCTCCTGTTCAATATGATGCACTTCGACGCTGACGCCGAATTTATTTTTCAGATGGCGCGCCAGTGAATCGGCGGCATAAACGCTGCGATGCTGTCCGCCGGTGCATCCAAAATTCACCATCAGGCTTTCAAATCCACGTTTTATATAATCTTCAACAGAAATATCCACCAGGTCAAAAACACTGTTGAGGTATTCGGGCATTTGAGTTTGTTGCTCCAGGAAATCTTTTACTTCCTTGTCTCTTCCTGTTTTGGATTTAAATGCTTCTATGCGCCCGGGATTTAAAATGGCGCGGCAATCAAAAACAAAGCCTCCTCCATTCCTGCTCTCATCTGCCGGAATGAGTTTTTTATAAGAGAAGCTGTTGATATGAACGATCAGCGGCGTGTCTGCATTCGCGCGGGGTGGTATAAACCTTTCAATAATATGATCCTCTACAATCAGGTTCAGAATTCTTTCAAATTCAGGAACATTTTCGCCCATGGGATATTGATGAAGAAAAGAACGAAGGTTTTTTAATCCCAGCGGAATACTCACCAGGAAATGCGCTTTGCGTTCAAACAAACCCCTGAAACCATATGCACCCAGCACCTGCATCAGACGGATGA
>DATHNR010000437.1:0-2820 GCA_035485835.1 Puia sp. | reverse complement strand
CGGGTCGTCGGATGCAGCGCGGTGAGTTCATTATTCATAAAATTCGGAAATGGACGGCAATGATATCAATTACAAACGGGGTTTGAAAGGGTTCACGCGGGAATTCATAATTACATAATCTTTCCGGGTAATGAAACGAAGATTCCTTCAATAAATTTGGGTTCGTTTCATATGCCCATCTAAAGGCATGTTTGGGTTAGCAATCGTTTTAAATCAGGGACTGTTTTTACAGTCCTTTTTCATTTGTTAAATCAAAAGCTGATCATTCCCACAAAGTAAAATGAAAAAAATCGTGCAGTCCCGCGAATTAAGTCGATAAAATATTCAGGTTTGTCGAAAATAATTCCCGGTCTTCTCATCCACCGGTATTTTCAACGAATGCATTCTTGAAAAGATCGACATCTTTCCTGACAGCATTATTTTTTGCTATCAATTATGGTTTAAGCAAAACCCCGTGATTCCTCACGGGGTTTCTTCAAAATGCGAATGTAGCAACTATTTACACCCTATACGGTTGTAAACAGATTATGGCCCCTCAGGAATAACTTATGTAAACACACTGGATGATCCTGAACATGCCAATAATAAATCGATCAAACTTTAGTTTTCCCGGAGTGATTAACTGTGCTTTTTACTTTGTAAGATAAAATAATAGAAGCCAGAATTAATGTAAATCCATTCGCAAGCCACACTGGAAGGTTGCTGGAAATGAGTCCATATATAAACCACATAAGTGTACCAACAGTAAATAGAATATACATAGATAAGGAAATGGAAGTCGTATCCTTAGTACGTATCGTTTTTAACGCCTGCGGTAAAAAAGAGGACGAAGTTAAAACTGCAGCAATTAAACCAATAACAGATATCCAATTCATATGATTTAAATTAAATTTTAATATTTATTCAAGGCAAAGGAACGGCTGTATTCTGAATATCTGAAGCCTTTTTTAAATTATTCGTCCCTGAACATTTTATTGCAATAATTTGAAACTTATTACATGAATCGCGTAACCATTGCATGAAGGAGTCTTCTGCCAGTCAATCTGAACGAATACCGGAAACTTTACACTATTGGAGAATTGAAATATTTCGGGATTGAAAATTTGTTTATTGGATGTTTCAGGAACATTTGTGAAATGAAAAAAGTACCCGCCGCAGCATGCGCAGGTCCTGGCTACTTGTAATAATCAATCGTCATATCGTACGGATAGTAAGGCGAGTAATGCGCAAAGTTATGATAACTGACCAGGCGTTGCTGGTTATCGTATTGTGCAGGCGTGTTGAATTGCAGGGTGGTATTATAAACTCCGGTAGAATCTGTGACAATCATGGTGGTCGATAGCGAAGGGTAACGGTATAACTGCATGCCATCCTGGCCAAACGGAGTCAGTTCACCCGCAAAAAAATCAATAACCGATTCAATTTCCCCTACACCCCGAAAAAGAGTCATACCGAGTTTATGCAGCTGATCGCCCTTCACATCTCTCACTCCGTAATCATATAACACGACCGTTACCAGACTATCCGGTTTCATCAAATCGGGCGGATACCGGGTTGTCTGCTTACTCATATTTCCAGCCGCATCATAAATCACGCTGTCTGTAAAATAGAAATATGTATCACCATTCGGGCTGGTATTCTGAGGATCGCCTGGCTCCGTATTATTATACACTGTATAATATGCTGCGAGCCTGCCGCTGTCATCGATCAGCGATGCGGTGTAGTTACTGTCCGTAAATCCATTCGCAGCGGGCGATGTATAAAGCTCACTTAACAGATACCCACCGGAAACTATGGTTTTGGTAAATCCCTCTGCACGGTTTAAGCCCGGCATTACAGTGTTTACGCTGTCGAGTACGTGCTGATTATCATAGAAGAAATCCGCCGAGGTAAAAAAAGAGTAATTGGGCCCGGAAAATTTACCCGTTATATGTATCAACATTCCGAAACCATCATAAGAGAATTCCTGGCCGTCTGAGTAATCGCCACCAACGGTCGTCACGGGCTGCAATGAGACAATAATCTTTCGGTTGGCAGTGTCATAGAAAAAATATTGCGACCAACTGCTATCCTGATTGTGGTAAGTGATACTTTTAATGAGCTGTGATGAATCTGTGAAACCAAAAATATTCGTGGAGACCAAATTAGGATTTGGTGATGAAATATTTTTCTGACAGGAGGCCAGCAATAAGATCAAGGCAATCACCCCTGTGCCGGAAATGGTATTCTTCATGAATCAGGAACGAATTTCTACGCGGATTATGTTTTAACCAAAAAAATAGCAAACGTTATTCAGCTTAAGAAAAAGACCTCAAATGCTCAAAGTTGAATGGTTTCAAGGACAGGACTACAACTAAAGGGCAAAACTGCGCTTTATGTCTTATGTCTAAGCAGTCTAAAAGCGCATTCCTTTTGGGTACCTGTTGGTAAGAAAACATTTTTTCCTTCAGCTGCATACTTGAAGCGGCCGGGTTTGCGTTATCCCCGACAGACCAAATGGGTAAACGATTAACACATAATATAATAACCGGCAGCGATCCTCACCTGAGGATGTGTTTTTACTATTCGCCTTATTTCGATCAGAATATATGGCGTCAGGGGTCTTCGCTTACTGGTGAGCGAACCAAAAAAGACCCTGCCTTTAAAGGGTTTCGCCAGAGTAGCAGCCGGTTGAAAGAAGCTTCCCCAATCGCAGCTTCGCTCTATAAACAGGTGCCAAATCAGGTAAAACAGTACGCTCTCTACAGAACATTAACGGGTGAAGCAATCAAAATGCTGAAAGAAGGAATGGAAGCTGACGGTATTACAGAAATCCTGAAG
>DATHNR010000436.1:0-3330 GCA_035485835.1 Puia sp. | reverse complement strand
TACAATGAAACATTTGAATTTCAGTCAACAATTGCTTCATTGTATATTTTGGATAGTGTTTATCATGAACCTATTCATAGACTGGATTTCGAAGCACATCATACCTGCTGGCAAACTGACTTCCCGTCAAACATTGTGTTGGCTTCAACTACTGGCTTGTCAGATAACATTATTTATCAGCAGCCGATTTATTTTCTTCCTGACAGTTCATGGAAATTAAAATTTGAATACAGTGTGATAGTTCAGCAACAATCCATTGACTCCAATGCATATACATTTTTTCAACTTTTGCATAGTAACAACGATGTGACGGGCTCCATTTTTGATGCCCAGCCCACAGCCATCAGCGGTAATATTCACTGTGTGAACCGTCCTTCTGAAACAGTTATAGGCTATGTGTATGCAACATCAACCAGTGAGCAAAGGATATTTATAAACAATTTTCAGGTTACCGGATGGTACCCGGAATTTAATTCCTGTCAGGCATTCATTTTAGACTTGCCTGCTGATGTTGCACTGATTCAATCGGGGGCAATAGTTATAACCAGCTATGATCCAACGACACTTATTTTTTATGCTACAGATGCTGTTTGTGGAGATTGTACCTTAAGCGGGACAAATGTAAAGCCATCTTACTGGCCCAATTAATATTGTGGAATTTATTATCCAGCGGGCGAATCATTCGTTAGTACAATAATTAAATTTATAGGGTTGGAAAACGACAGCTGTTAAACAATAGTTATTCAGTTTCTTTCATTACTACATGATTTTCTTTTTGTTTTAATTTTACTTCCGACAATCTGCGTACATTTTATTTTCATTTTTTTTGACTGGTTTATTTTTTGTGTTTTATTAAGGATTAATTACATCCGGATTAGTTAAGGACGGGGCCAGTTCAAACCTTCAGCCCCAAAGGCCCAAACACCATAATGAAAAATTAAAGAACGAAGTGGCTTCGTGTTTTGACACGAGGGGATATTCGTGTGTTTAATGGGAAAATAAAACTACTACCTATGAGGGGACATTTCTCGATCGCAGTCCTTGCGATCATCATAAGCATGAAGGCTTATGGACAGTCACATCTTATTTCAGGAAAAGTTACAGATCAGACCGGTGTTCCGGTGCCTGGTGCTTCCATCCGGCTGCACGGTACAAAAGCCGGTACCACGGCTGACGCCGATGGAAATTTTAAACTCACGGTAAATCCAAACACCGTGCTGGAATTCTCAGCCATCGATTATGAAAATCAGCAGATCAATGTCGGCGATCGAACAGAAATCAATGTGGTACTGGCTAGGGCCGTCCACGCCATGTCTGAAGTCGTTGTAACGGCCCTGGGTATACGAAGACAGGCAAAAGAGCTGGGTTATGCCACCACCTCAATCAAGTCGGGAGAACTCAACCAGGCCGGTGTGGTTAACCCTGCAAACGGGCTCTCGGCAAAAGTTTCGGGTGTTGATATCCGTCTCGCGGATAACGGAATCAATCCGCAGGTTAAAGTCACATTCCGTGGAAGTCGTTCTATTGATGGCAACAATTCAGCGTTGATCATCGTGGATGGTATTCCCCTCGATCAAAGCTATCTGAATAATCTCAACCCCACAGATATTGATGGTGTTACCATTTTGAAAGGCTCCAATGCTGCTGCACTCTATGGTATAGGTGCTTCCAATGGTGTAATGAACATTGTTACCAAGAAAGGGCATGGAAATTTTTCACTGACTTATGAAAACACAGTAAGCTTTGAATCCATTTCTTATTTCCCCTCATTACAAAATGAATACAGTGGTTGGGGTGGTGAACCGCCCGGAACTTATGCAAACCCTGCTACGGGCGGTTCCATCCAATTCATCAATCCATATTCAGGACTTGTAAATACGGTGCCTTTCGAAAATGAAGCCTATGGTAACGCTTATAATAGTCTCGACTTTAACATGGACTCCATACCGATCGGTGTAACAGCCAATCAACAATGGCTATTTGCACCTTACCGGGATGCACCCAATGGCAGAAAAGATTTTTTTCAGACCGGCGTTGGAGATCAGAATAAATTGTCCGGTTCCATGTCAGGCAAACACGGAAGTTTTTATTTCTCGGGTGAACACACCACTAAAGATGGTGTAGTGCCTACGGAAACCTATGTGAGAAACGGCGGCCGCTTAAACGGAAGTGTGACGTACGGTCAGTTTACTGCAAGTGGGGGTATCAGCTATAATAATGTTTCAACGAATGCTGTGGGCAATGCATACGATCAAAACAGGCCGGTGTATTGGGATGTGATCAATCAGTTACCCAGCACTGATTTAAAATCTGTTCAGAATGTAAATCTTTTTCAGAATAATCAGGGTTTCATCAATTCTTATTTTCCAAATCCCTGGTGGCAGGTTTACAATTCCAGAACAAAGAATAGTACAGATCAATTGCTCAGCAACCTGCAGTTGAATTATAAATTTAACAGCTGGCTCTCACTCACCGCAAGGGGAGGATACAGCAGAACATCGTCTGATGCACCATCTTATATTGACAGTATCAGCTTTCCATCTTTTCTCATCGATGGAGGCGGTCCCTGGGGATTTGGTACACTGGGAACATATCCGGGTGCTGTTGGATACCAGATGGAACATATCAAGGAACATTATGATGATTTAAATGGAGACCTGTTTGCCACAATTACAAAAGAAGTCAGCCAGTTTAAATTTACACTGATCGTTGGAGGTAATTATCGTCAGCGGCAGAGTTATGGAAACTGGTTTTCCAATCAGGTAAACTCAGGACCGGTGGTAGGACAAAATGTGGTGCCGAACAGTTATACGAAAGTTACAGACTCTTTAGGCAATGCAAGCGCCACCTATAATTATAAACGTTATGACGAGTCGGTCTATGCAGATTTTATTGCAGGCTACGACGGATGGCTGTTCCTGCATGCTTCTTTCCGAAACGACTGGGTTTCGATTCTTGATCCGCAGAACAGGAGTTTCAGTTATCCTGCAGTGGATTTATCTGCAGTACTCAGTGATAAACTGGAGATGATCAAGAACAGCGATGTGATTTCTTTTCTGAAAATCCGGGCAGGATATGCCGGGACAGGCAACGTGACCCTCGACGGATATGATCACCTGGGTGTAATGGGTAATATTGCAGGAGGCAGCGGGGGCGGTGGCTACACACTGGCTTTACCAAACTTCGGTGCCTATGTCATTTATCCCACTACCATCGTTGGTACCGGATTTCCCTTTGGAACTGTAAATGGCTTTTCACAAAGTTATACGGCAGTGCAAAATGGTCTTAAGCCCGAGTTCACGCAATCCTTTGAGACAGGATTTCAATTAG
>DATHNR010000435.1:0-7086 GCA_035485835.1 Puia sp. | reverse complement strand
AATCTCATTGGCATTTTCAGTTGCCTTGTCCATGGCAGTCATGCGGGCGCCATGTTCAGAAGCACTGGCATCCAGTACGGCTTTAAATAATTGTGTATTGAGGATTTTAGGCATGAGCTCGGTAAGAATAATTTCTTTTGAAGGTTCAAAAATAAAATCGCTGGATTTAGTTCCCGGCATTTTCTTCACCTTCGGAATGGGCAGGAAGGGTTCCACTACAAAGTTCTGTGTAGCAGCATTTTTAAATTCACTGTAAACGATATCAACCGCATCAAATTCACGGTTTTCAAAAGCCTTAACTGCAGCCTGGGCGCAGATCTGTACAGTTTCAAAACGAAGATTTTGAAATATATCACGGAATTCTCCGTTTACTTTATAGTTGTTCTTCAGGAAATGTTCATAGCCTTTTTTACCAATGCTCCATATCGTTGTGTTGCCTTTGGCTGTTTGTGCAGGATATTTATCCCGCATGGTGGCCTTAGCCAGTTTAATAAGGTTTGAATTATAAGCTCCGCAGGAGGAACGATCGCTCGTGATCACGATAAGTAATACTTTTTCAACAGCTGGTCTTGGTGTTGATAAAGATGAGCTTAGATCACCGTCGGAATTGCTTACAATATTGCTAAGCACCTGTTGAAGTTTTCTTGAATAGGGCCTCATTTGCTGAATGGCTTCCTGGGCTTTGCGGAGTTTGGTGGCGCTGATCATCTTCATCGCCTTGGTAATCTGCTGTGTGCTCTGGATGGATTTGATCCTG
Source organism: Puia sp. (assembly GCA_035485835.1). Taxonomy (GTDB): domain Bacteria; phylum Bacteroidota; class Bacteroidia; order Chitinophagales; family Chitinophagaceae; genus Puia. Next base: position 6,329 of record DATHNR010000435.1, on the reverse strand, counting down.
TTACGAACTTCCTTGAGTTGTCCTGCCATAGAGGTATTTTAAACCGGTCGCAAAGGTAACGCAACTACTTAAGAGAAGGAAAAAAATAGTACTTTCGCAACCCCCTTATAACTATGTCAAAATCAAAGAAGAAAGCTTTACCAGTCATCCTGATTACCAATGACGATGGCATAATGGCTCCCGGAATTCTCAACCTTGTTGAAGCGGTAAAAGATTTGGGTAAAGTAGTGGTCGTAGCGCCTGATAAACCCCAGTCGGGCATGGGCCATGCCATTACGATTGGATTGCCCCTTCGTCTTCATCCAGTTTCCATTTTTGAAGGTGTGGAAGCCTGGCAATGTTCCGGAACTCCGGTGGATTGTGTGAAACTGGCAGTAGATAAAGTGCTGCACCGCAAACCAGATATTTGTCTGAGTGGTATCAACCATGGCGCTAACCATTCAATCAATGTCATTTATTCAGGAACTATGTCTGCCGCCGTAGAAGCAGCAATAGAAAGCATTCCTTCGGCAGGTTTTTCTCTACTGGACCACAGTGTGGAGGCAGATTTTACAGGTGCAAGAAAATATACCCGTCTGGTGGTTCAGCATATGCTGAAAACCAAACTTGATAAACATACGGTGCTGAATGTAAATATTCCGGCCGTTCCGGAAGAACTGATTAAAGGCGTCAGGTTTTGTAAACAGGCTTACGCAAAATATGAAGAGGATTTTGTGGAGAGAAGTGATCCAAATGGTAAAAAATACTTCTGGCTTACAGGTGAATTTGTGAATTTTGACAAGGGGAGGGATTCAGATGTCTGGGCTCTTGAACACAATTATGTAAGTGTAGTACCTGTACAATTTGATCTGACAAATTACGTTTTGAAATCCAAACTTGAAAAATCCTGGAAATTTTGATATTTAAAAAGGACAATTTTAAATTTGGCCTGGTACTGGGCATTTTAGGGCCTCTCTTCGCGATGACGGTCTATTATTTCTGGGTATTCAGCCGGACGATCAGCTTTTCAGAATATATTTATGTTCTTCATACGAATAAACAACTGCTAACAGCAATCAGCAGTATTTCCCTTCTTGCAAATGCCATTCTTTTTACGATTTATATCAATTCCCACCGGGACAAAACAGCCAGGGGCATTTTTGCAGCAACACTTATTTACGGCATTGGCGTGCTTGTTTACAAATTAGTACACTAAGATGGGTTATGAGATATGGGATATGAGATATGGGTTATGGGATATGAGATATGGGATATGGGATATGAGATATGGGATATGAGATATTGGATATGAGATATGGGTTATGAGATATGGGATATGAGATATGATATATAGAGGTGATATAATATTTTAAAACTATTGCAGACTCTACCCATTTCTACAATTCATAAACCATAACCCATATCTCATAAACCAAAACCCACATCCCATATCTCATATCCCATAACCCATATCCCACATCTCATATCCCATAACTCATAGCTACCAGGACATCCGACATAAACCTTCTTTATCTTTGACCATACATGAAATACTATATAATCGCAGGCGAAGCATCAGGGGATCTGCATGGCAGCAACCTGATCCGGGAAATTAAAAAAAAAGATAACGCCGCGGAGATACGAGGCTGGGGTGGTTCACTCATGAAAGATGCCGGCGCTGAAATAGTAAAAGATTACCGGGACCTGGCTTTTATGGGATTTACTGAAGTGATCCGGAACCTATCGACCATTCTGAAGAATATTAAATTTTGCAAATCAGATATCACCCGTTTTAAACCAGACCTTGTTATATTCATCGACTATCCCGGGTTCAACCTTCGCATTGCGGAATGGGCTCATAAAATGGGATATAAAACAGTTTATTATATTTCTCCGCAGGTTTGGGCCTGGAAAGAAAGCCGGGTCAAAAATATTCGTGCGAACATCGATAAAATGCTTGTCATTCTTCCCTTTGAAAAGGCTTTTTTTCAGAAATGGCACTATGAAACAAGCTATGTCGGACATCCGCTTGTAGAAGTGATCGAACGATTCAAAGCTTCTCCTGAAGCAGACAGGCTGCCTGTGATTTATATTGCAGGAGGCAGGTCCATAAAACCTGTTTTGCCACTGGTTGCCCTGTTACCCGGAAGCCGCAAACAGGAAATATTGAAAAAACTGCCGGTCATGCTCGAAGCCAGCCGCGCTTTTCCCGATTACCAGTTTGTAGTTGCAGAAGCTCCGGGGCTGGATTCTGATTTTTATGATGAAATCTTAAAAAACTATCCCCTGGCGGGCAGGGTAAGAAATCAAACTTATGCCCTTCTCATGCACGCGCAGGCTGCCTGTGTAACTTCTGGAACTGCCACACTTGAAACTGCACTGTTCGATGTTCCTGAAGTGATTTGTTATAAAGGAAGCAGCATATCATATCAAATAGCAAAACGTCTGATTAAGGTAAAATATATTTCCCTGGTCAATCTGATCATGGATAAGCCCGTCGTAAAGGAATTGATTCAGGATGAAATGAATGTCGCAAATATTATTAGTGAATTAAAGAATTTGCTTACAGATGCAAAAACCAGAGACCGGATCCATAAAGATTATTCTGATCTGCGGGCGCTTTTATCCCAGGATGGAAATGCTTCTGCCAAAGCAGCACAATTGATCGTTGAGTTCAGCTAAGGAAAGTATGGGAGTATGGGAGTATGGGAGTATGGGAGTATGGGAGTATGGGAGTATGGGAGTGAAACACTGTACAATTAAATTTAAAATAAAATATAAAATAAGAGTTATTAATCAAGGTTTTTGTAAGTGAGTGTTTCACTCCCATATTCCCATACTCCCATACTTTCTTCAGTGTTTTTTAAAAATCAGACGAAAAACGATTACAAGTATTCCGATCAGGAACATAAATATTGAAATCCTGTTAATCGTATTCATATAACCGATCCAACTGCTGGTCGGTTCTTTCGGATCTCTTTTCCTGATATAAAGATATTCGGCAAGTTTGCGGAGTATTCCCATTGTGATGGAATCAAAGATAATTAACAAGAGCATCCGGGATTTGTTTAGATTGGATATATTTGCAGCTCTTTAATATCGCCACCCAACCTTGCAAGGATCTGCTGAAAGATCTCTGCCTGAAACATGTAATGAAGCTCGATCATCAGTGAATGCACGATGCGGGTTTGCAACATGTACGGTGGTCTAAAGGGGGATTAGCTCATCTGGTAGAGCGCTAGCATGGCATGTTAGAGGTGACCGGTTCGATCCCGGTATCCTCCACTTTTGAGTCGACAAGTTAAGTTCAAACCTTAACTTGTTTTTGTTTTATAGCTGCCTGTTCTGCAATTCCACCCATTCTGTAAAGCTTATGCTTCGTGGAAATAATGAAATCCAGGGACCTTCTTCCACTTCCTTCAATCAAAAGAAACAGGCAGGATAGAATTTGGGCATAGTCTGACCGTATTTCATGAAGAACGGCCCATATACCCATTTTTGGTGGCGCTGGGGGTAACGGTAATGGACTAGTTCCAAAATATAAATCAATCTTAGTACTTAGCACCGCTACAATCATCTGAATAATAAAATAGAATGATACGATTCGAGTGAAAAGTCCAAAAACAAGAAGCAATCCTCCAATGATCTCACCCGTTGCAATCAGATGTGCCGTTGTCGCGGGAAAGGGAAAACCCAGCTTCGTAAATCGGCCCACGCCCTGATTTACATAAACAAATTTCAGCAAACCTTCCCAAAAAAATACTGTTCCGGCCATCAGGCGAATGATCAAAATGGATGACTGGCCAGTAACAGGAGGATCAGTAAACCAGGAAATTATTTTTTTCATTTTATTTAGTTCAGAAAGCAAACTTCCACTAATCCTACAATCCGCAAAAACAATTTACATCAACGTTTGCTTTCCCTTGATTAAACAGGGGGATTATCAAGGATTCCGCTCCATTTGTGTAATAAATAATATTACCTGAATGATGTTACTACTTTTGTAAAAAATAAGCATTGAAAGGCAGGCCTTTATTATTCCATTTTTTATTCTGGACCACATTATATACACTGTGGGTGGTTATTTTTCGTAGTTATTCCATCTCTATTACCAGGACGATGACAATCGAATTTTGCTATTTGATTTTCATTACTGCGGATTATTATATCATTAACAATTTCATTATACCCGGATTTCTTTTTCAAAGAAAATATGGTCCGTTTATTACGGGCACCCTGTTGACTGTTGCACTTTCTGCATTGGGCAGATCCCTGATTGCATATTATATGAACCAGCACTATTTTCATACTACCGCTACCGTCGATTTCCCATCTCTTTATATTCATTCGCTGATCAATATTTCACTTTGGGTACTTTTGATTACAATCGGGAATATGATGATTGAAAGGGGGCAGGCCCACCAGCAACTTGAACTGATGGAAAAAGAAAAGGTGAAAACTGAATTGGATTATTTAAAAGCACAAATTAACCCGCACGCACTTTTTAATTCCTTGAATACCATTTATGGTCATATTGAGAAAAGCAACCAGGTTGCAAGAAATACCCTTTTACAGTTTTCTGAATTGCTCAGGTACCAGCTTTATGAATGTACTGAAGAAAAAGTAAGTCTTGAAAAAGAGATTAATTACATAAATGATTTTATTTCCTTCCATCGATTGCGAAAAGATGAAAATTTGCAAATAAACTTTCAAATTGAAAAAATAAAACCAGATCTTGAGATTGCCCCGCTAATGCTGGTCGTTTTAATAGAGAATGCCTTCAAATTTGTCAGCAGTTTTCCTGACAGGGAAAATAAAATTTGTATCTGCCTAACTACAAAAGACAGTGTTCTGCACGGTACATTTTCAAATACAAAAGACTCGCAGGAACCAGATGTTGGAAAAAAAACTAATGGAATCGGGGTAGCCAATTTGAAAAGGAGACTTGAGCTTTTGTATCCTGGCAAATTCAAATATACCATTAAAAACGAATTGCATTTTTACGAAACCACATTAACAATCGACCTCTCATGAAAATCAAATGTATTATTATAGAAGATGAACCTGTTGCCAGGAAAATTTTGACGGAGTATATTGAAGAAGTTGAATATCTCGAATTGAAAGGCGTTGCTGAAAATCCGTTGAAAGCGATGCCATTGCTCAATGATAACGACATTGATCTCTTATTTTTAGACATCAATATGCCGAAAATAAATGGAATCGACTTTTTAAAATCATTTAAATCAGACGCCAATATTATTATTACAACTGCCTATCCTGTATATGCCGTTGAAGCTTTTGGATTAGATGTTTTGGACTATCTGGTAAAGCCAATATCATTCGAAAGATTCCTAAAAGCTTGTAATAAAGTGAAAGAATTCAGAGAGTTAAAAAATAATCTTCCTGTTCAGCTAAATAGTCAAAGCGATCACTTTTTTATTAAATGCGACAATCAGATTGAAAAAGTATTTTATGACGAACTTTTATATGCTGAGGCCATGATGAATTATGTTTTGCTTTATACAAATTCAAAAAAAATGATGGTTTATATCACTATTAAGGGTTTGGAAGAACAATTGCCTTCAAAAACATTTTTAAAAGTTCATAAATCATTTATTGTGAACATCAGTAAGATAAAAAGTATTGAGGGAAATGTCTTAAATATAGGAAGTGCAAAAATCTCTGTTAGCCAGAACCTGCGGGAAAAGGTGATGAATGAGATTATTAAAGACAAAATGATTAAGCGCTAAAGTTATCATCAGAATCCTGGTTTCATTTCGAATATGAGGATTTAATTAATTTCAAATTCAAAAGCCGGTAATCCGTGAAACCCTGTATTTTTAATTACAAATAAAGATCCTGCCAATGGCTCTTTTTTTAACTGGTCCTCGCTCAGTCCGGTACTGGCAGAAGTAATATATAAATCATCAAGTTTTTTCCCTCCAAAACAACAGGAGGTTACCCTGGATACCGGCAATAAAATCGTTTTGATTTTTTCACCTGTCACAGGATTCCATCGGCTTATCTGCCAGCCATCCCAGTGAGCGATCCACAACATGCCTTCGCTGTCTATCGTCATACCATCAGGGGTTCCTTCATTTTTCGAAAATTGAATAATATATCTTTTGTTTTCGATATTACCATTTGTTTTATCGAATTGAAAAGCCGCAACCTTTTTTGTAGGTGAATCAATATAATAAAAGGTATTCTGGTCGGGACTCCAGGCCAATCCATTACTGATGGATACATTTTCGATTTTTCGTGTAACAGAAAGATCTTTGCCTAATAAATACAGACTCCCCTTTTCAGGTTCATCGGTATGAGACATTGTTCCAGCCCAGAATCTTCCC
>DATHNR010000434.1:0-2005 GCA_035485835.1 Puia sp. | reverse complement strand
ACTTTCCACACACGAAGTATTCTTAACGCATAATCCTCGATCGCTGTATCACCTGTAGTTTGAACTGTAACTACTGCAATTTGAATAGAGGTGCTGTCATCATAAGCTACCAGTTTGTTTTCTAATTCATCCACCTGGTCTGCCGTCATTGCATGAGCAAAATCATTAACTAGCCTGGAGGGAAAAGGGGGCTTGAAAATATCCTGTGCTGTTGTGAACAGGCAGGTGAAAATCAGCAGAGGCAATAATAGTTTCTTCATGAAGCAGAATGGCTTTTACCTGCCAAAAACAATATCGTCAGGCAACTCATTGATATCTGTTTTCCCGTCGTAAGGAAAATGATACTTCAATGCAGCGCCAATATCCTGTATCGTCTTCACGATCGCATCGGCATAATGATCCTCTTTAAAGTGAGAAAGCATATGCATCACTCTTTCCTTCCAAAAAACTTCGCCCACTTTTTCATGTATGCCCTGGTCGCCGAAAACAGCCAGCTGATGGTCCTTTGTAGCAACATATATCAGCACGGCATTGTGACTTGCAGTCTTTCCCATATCCAGGTGTGTAAAAACCTCGGCGGCGCGGTCCAGGGGATCAACAAAACGACAACGGCTTTCAATATAAACACGGATCTCCCCGCTGGTCTGTTGCTCTGCCTGTTTAATGGCAGCAACGATCTGGTTTTTTTCTAACGTAGAAAAAAATTCTTTCTTTGAAAAAAGTGGAATTTTCAACACATGGATTTTTGACGTTGTCAGAATTTCACATCAGGCGCTTTATCAGCTCCCGGATCAGACTGGAAAGGTGTTTTGGACTGGAATCCAAACATTTTACCGAAAATATTATTAGGAAAACTCCTGACAGTCTGGTTGTAGTCCTGCACAGAAGAGTTGAAATCATTTCTGGAAACCTTGATCCTGTTTTCGGTTCCTTCAAGCTGGGCCTGAAGATCCCTGAAATTCTGTGTTGCCTTCAAATCAGGATATGCTTCTGCCACGGCGAGAAGTTTACCCAATGCCCCACTCAAACCGGCCTGTGCCTGTTGGAATTTAGCGAGATTTTCAGGAGTAAGGTCATTTGCATTTATCTGCACCTGGGTTGCTTTCGCGCGCGCTTCAATCACATTGGTTAGTGTGGTCTGTTCGAAATTCGCAGCTCCCTTTACGGTATTAACAAGGTTGGGTATAAGATCACTTCTGCGCTGATAATCACTCTGCACATTGGCCCATTTGTTCTTTACATTTTCGTCTTTTGCTACCAGATTATTATATCCGCTGCAGGCGCATCCGCCAAAAAGCAGGATTACAATGACAATAATAATGAGCGACAGGTTACGAGTACTCATACGTTATGTTTTTTGTTAGGTTATAAATGTAACAATTTCCGGATTAAGAAGTTCAGTGCGGATATCAAGAACCTCGTGTAATGGCAGCTATTCCCGGAAGTTCCTTTCCTTCAAAATACTCCAGCATCGCCCCGCCGCCTGTGGATACATAACTTACTTTCTCCGCCAGTCCGAACATATTGACAGCGGAAACAGAATCACCACCACCGACCAGTGAAAAAGCTCCGCGGCTTGTAGATTCCACTACAGCAAGCGCAACGGATTTCGTTCCATGTCGGAAATTCTCCATTTCAAAAACGCCCATCGGGCCGTTCCAGAGTATGGTTTTTGATCTCTTTATTACATTGCAAAACTGTTCAACTGCATTCGGGCCGATGTCAAGGCCCATCCATCCTTCAGGAATATTATTACTTGGAGAAGTGGAAGTCTGAGCCTCCGCATCAAATTTGTCCGCAATAATCGAATCAGATGGAAGATGAATACATACGCCTTTGGTCGCTGCCTTATTTAAAAGATCAATGGCCGTTTGAACCCGGTCAGCCTCGCAAAGGGATGTTCCGATATTGCCACCCTCCGCTTTCATGAACGTGTAAGCCATCCCACCACCTATTATAATATCTGTTGCTTTTTCAAGCAGATTTTCGAGGATGAGCATTTTAT
>DATHNR010000433.1:0-4389 GCA_035485835.1 Puia sp. | reverse complement strand
TTGCGTTTTTATAATTGGGGGTACTCGAATTAACAACCAGGTTTAGGGTGGTGATCAGGCTGTCGCCACATCCGGATTCCGTTTTCAAAGTATCGTTAAATATTCCTGATGTGTTCACTTTCTTTCCGGATGGCAGCGTATAAAACTGGCCAGGACAAATGCTTGCATTGAGCGATTTTTTCAAAAAGTTTCCCGTTGAGGTATCGCTGTACAAGGTGAGTTGGGTAGCGATGGAATTGGTTACCACAACATAGTAATTACCCGGTATGGCAGGTGTAAATGTTGAATCGGAAATAATGGTGGCCTGCAGTGTACCTGTATTATCGTACCATCGGTAAGTATTATTTGCAGGCGTTCCACCGACCGAAACCCAGAGTTTGCCGCAGGAAACATGGACAGGAATAATGGCCTGGGGTGAATACATTTTTTGCCATACGGGTTTCTGTGCGACCGCTTCCATACCCGCGAATGTTAAATCATTATAACCCAGGTACAGGTTTTGAAAATTAGAGCTTCCTGTAAAAACGGGGATCGTGCCGCTCAGTTGATTAAAATCCACCGTAAATGTCGAAAGATTGGGAAGGTTTCCGATAGACGGCGGGATGCTCCCGGTGAGCTGATTTAAGTCTAACTCAAGGTTATGAATATTGGTCAGATTTCCCAGAGATGCCGGGATGGTTCCTGTTAACAGATTCGATGTTATTATCATTTCGTACATGCTGGAAAGATTTCCGAAGGATGCGGGAATGGATCCGCTGAGCTGGTTATTGCTGAAGTGCATGTATGCAAGGCTGGAAAGATTTCCCAGCGAAGAGGGGATGGATCCACTCAACTGATTATCAGCAAGACGCAGCCAAACCAGGCTTGTCAGATTGCCCAGGGACGAAGGGATCGGACCCGTCAGTTGGTTTATTATGATAGAAAAGTATTGAAGGCTGACCAGGTTTCCAATACTATTGGGAATGCTTCCGCCAATGGAATTTTGATCGAACTGGAGCGACTGCATACTGGTCAGGTTTCCAATGGTAGAGGGCAGGATGCCGGTGAGATTGTTGTTTCTCAGATCGATGGTGTAAACGCGGTTGCCGTTCACCGTTATACCATACCATTCGGCCACCGGCTGTGTCGTAAGCCAGTTTGTTTTGTTTGTCCACCCAGCTCCATTTGTAGAATTGTAGAGATCCACCAGGGTGAGTGAATCAGTCACACTGACCTGCCCCCTTACACGCGCGGCGGGAAATAACATTGCTGCCAATAGGAAAGGGTACAGAATTTTACAAGGAGACACGGGCCGGGATTTATTTATTTGTTTTAAGGATCTAAAGGGTTACTATTGAAAGACTCTTCACTTTAACGTTTAAATGAGTCCTGAATTGTTATATATCAGGCTCAAAATGACGGATTTACCTGCTAATTCCAGAGACCTGGGAGCCGCTGCTCGCGCAGTCTATATCCGCAATTAAAGCGATTCCTGGTCGTTTAATTGTTGGGCCAGACTTTAATAAAAGAGCGGATAGCGATCAGTTCATGGGACAAATTCTCGAATGTAAATGTGATAACTGTAACTATACCAAGAAGGAAATCCTTCTTGGTTCCGGTATGATTCCCGGGAGCTCGTATTTTCCTGCCCTGGATTTTCAAAAAAAAACGATCATTGAGATCGATATCAACGACCTGGTAGAAGTTGTTGAAAGAAGGAACCTGATCATTCTAAGCGCCAAAGTAAATAAACTGAAAGGCGACGGCAAGATTCCCTATTTTGTAAGGGGCATGTTTAAAAAGAAATTTATAAAAGATATTCCCATATCAACCGCCCCACTATACCTGCAAAGAAAAAATAACTATTGCCCTAAATGCGGGAGGTACAAGATGACTTTTAAGGAGGTGGGGGTGTTTGATTAAGCAGCGCTATTCCAACGGCAACCTTCAATCCTGGAAAACTAAAAAGTCAACGACCAGACTGCAGATGTTTTCATCTTCTGATATTCCCCAATAACATGGATAACTTCCATCTCCAAAGCCTGAACCAAACATGATTACATTCAAATCGGGTCTGTTTGGTAAATAGAAATTTAGCCAGTCACCATAATCTTCAGGATTATTTGTTTCAACAGCGTTTTTTTAAATTCTGCTTCTAAGAAATCAGTATAAATGTTTGCATGAGGATTTTCTTCCATGAACTTTCGGAACCACTTATCATACCACTCCTGCGTCTCTATGTCAGAAAAACATCCAAGTCCTGCATCAACCGGAAAACCAAAAAAACCAATCGTCTTTCAATGTATTAGCATCCTGGCCATCCTCTAACGGCATTTCCCATTTTACTGCTTTTGACTTGCTAAATTCCAATTTTACGAATGCGAAACGGTCGCCTGATTCTTAAGTTTTAGCTATACATGCAATTACGGGATAACTCCCCGGCAAAACTGTTTTTGTAAATGGTTTGGTATTCCAAAGACCAACGAGAGGGTCACAGGCAACTATGCTTCCCGTTGATAAATTTAGATTCCCCAAATGAAGATGTTCGAGAATGATGCCCCCGACAATTGGGTTGTCGAAGTATTGATTGTAATCAATCTTGGAATATATATTCATCAGTGGGTCCTTTGAAATTATTGCGTATTATAAAAGTCGTGAATTTATGGGCGAAAAAAAGGATTTGAACTGCAACAAGTTATATTGAGGTGTGTATGTTTTTTTCTTTAAGCCAATTTAAGAGCTTAGTTTTTATTTCTCCTTTTTCTACGCTCGTCAATAATTGTTTAGTCGGCAACGTCCAACTGTCTAAACTGTCGAAGAAAAGCGATATATCAAAAGGTAGACCGTTAGATAATTCCCAGAAAATTTCACAGACTCTTCCTTCCAATATATAGTAGATTGTTCCGCTTCGATTGGGTCCTGTAATATGAAAGCCCTCTTCGTTAATAAAACTTATAAGATTGTCTTTTGTTCTTCGTTTCTCATTCGAGCCATCTTTGATTTTCTGAGAGTAATAATGTTCGTAATGAGTATCATCAATTTTATTTACAGTTGAGCCTTTAGTGATTTCCCAGTTTATTTTGCTCTTGGTTAATTTAATTTGATCGCTGCAAATTTGTGAATATTCAGTCATTTTCATTTTGCTGGTCGCATTCGCGAGTTCAATCCAGAAATCATCTGAAAAGTAGTGGCCACTCTCGTATGCTAATTCCATTAATCTGACAAGTGCGGATTCCCAATCACGATGTTCTAAAAAATCTATGCATTCTTCGAATAGTTCATGTGATTTATAATATTCAGGTAAGTCATCGATCAAAGACCTGATTGTTTGTTCCGGGGTTGTCTGGAGGTTAGTTTTAATTTTAAAAAAGTTAAATAGGCTCACAGTCGTTTATTTATTTATTATCCAAGTTATAATCATTTACTCATTTGAACTTTGGCTGTCAGGATAGATGCACACACAATGAACTAAAAAATAAAATAGGAAGCAATTTGAACTAAGTGAAAACCCTTCAATGATGAGTTTTCGCAGCATCGTTTTATCAAAATATTTTCCTGACTAAGTGTTTAAACACGTTTAAAACTTACCGGCAGGATCCCTACGATGTTCAGACGGACTGCAGACGCATCTTAGACGCACTACAGACGCATCTTAAACGGTATGAGAGCAAAACGTTCATTATGAATCATTTAAAAAATATGAGTTTTATAAAAAACAATTTTGCTACCTCATGTGCTTCCGGAAATCTAAATAAACTCCCTACTAAAAATCGTGAAGACTTCAATGGACTATTGTTTCCATCAATGAACACTCACTGTATCATAATCGTGCATTATTTTTCTTCCAGATTCATAACAGATAGATTTTCAATCTGATAACTAACGGCATTTTTCTTGCCCTGCAACAGGAAATAATACTTGCGCCATGTTTGAAAATTATTTTAAAACCGCCTGGAGGAGTTTAAGGAAAAACAAAACCTTCACCATTCTGAATATTGCAGGATTATCCATCGGCCTGGCCTGTTCCCTTCTGATCGCTTTATTTGTGCTGGATGAGCTAAGCTACGACAGGTTCAACACCCAGGCCGACCATATTTACCGGATCGATGAACAGGTAAAATTCGGCGACTTCAATTACAATGGAGCATGGGTGCCGGCCATCATGGGGCCCACATTTGCGAAGGATTTTGATGAGATCGGGCAGTATACGCGTTTGAAATCCAGCGAAGGCGTGGTGATCCGCAAGGGAAAGGAAAACATTCGGGAAGATAGGGCCGTCTACGCAGATTCCTCCCTGTTTGATGTTTTTACATTCAATATGATCGCGGGGAACAGTAAAACCGCGCTGAAAGAACCGCACAGCCTGGTGGTTACCGAAAGCATCGCCAGGAAATATTTCAACAGCCTGGA
>DATHNR010000432.1:0-2666 GCA_035485835.1 Puia sp. | reverse complement strand
TTTTGAATAGTTACCCCGAGAGCCTGTCCCTGTAACGGGAGTTTCATATGAGCGTTATACATTTCTCCGGACTGACTGAATTGATTGATAAAATAGACTGGCAGGAGATCTGAAGAAGAAATCCACCACAAAGGACGCTCGCTTTTTTGATAAGGATGGACAACAGGTTCAGATTCATATAAATTGTTATTTTGAGAATAAGTAATATTTCGATTCCAGCTATTTCCGGAATTGTAATAAATATTGCTTCTGGGTATCTCCCAATGGTGGGGTTCAAGTTCATCCAGCGAAGCATCATACATGGTAGTCATCAATTCCACGGCTTCCTGGGGATTCTTCGTTTTGATGGAAACCACAAATGTTTCTTTTTCACCGGGTGAAATTTGTGTTCTGTATTTTTCGATAATAATATCCGGGTCCTGGGATTTTTTATTAAGAACCTGGACCCGATGTTCATTAAGATAAATCTGGTTATTCAAAATAAACAAGTGGGTAAACGTAAGATCGCCAACGACACCGGCTGGAATTTTGTAGTCAATTTCATTTAATCCCAACCTGTCATTCCGGATTATATAATCGAATTTATTAGATACTCCACTTTTTTGTTTAACGCGATAGGCCAAATGATAAATAGAAAAATAATTTTTGTTTTTATACCCGGATATTAATTTCAACGTGTCTCCTACATAGGCAGAATTAACCGGCATCCATTCGAATTCTCTTCCTGGAAAACTGTTTTCTTTTATATCATAAACACTAAAGTCTCTGGACGTCTCGCCCAGGATTTTTCCCTCAACATTGCAAACTGCTTCAATCTTATAGAAGCCTGCTGCCAATAAATCTGCAGGCAGTGTGAATTTCTTGTCAGCTTCAGCAGACATATGTGTTTTATAAATAAGCGTTTTAACGGGCTTTTCTTTGGAAAATCCATCATATATAATATCAGGAAACATTTTTCCCCACTCTTCCTGATTTTCGGTCCATACATCCGGAGGCGGCCAAAGCTTTTCATTGTAAGTTTCCCAACCACGCGACATCTTGTAAATATAGATATCCACCGATTTTTTTACAGGACCTGAAAATTCATTGGTCATAGAAATAAATATCGGCGCAATTCTTTTTCTCTCAACCACATCAGGAACAGGCAGGTTTAGATCTACCGGTCTGTTGGAAAGATTAATATTTAAATCCTGTTCATGGCTTTCCCCTGTTTCATCTAAAGATTCAACATTTACTGAATATTGTACATTGGTTTTTGCATCTTCTTCCGTTATATCATCCAAATCCAGGGAACTGTCGTTAACAGAAATATTAGATTCTCCAAGTTCGTTGCTGAATGACTCTCCGGCAAGAATTTCCGTATTACCTATTCCTGGAAAATAACGGGAAACATGGTATTGAAGACGCACATGAGTAAGTGGTGCACCAGCGAACGACCTAACTTTAATCTGTATATTGAAATTATCACCAAGCTGCAATTCAGTTTTTGGCTTAGCAAGGATTAATTTATAACTGGGGCGCTTATATTCTTCTACGTGGAACCTGCCAGAATTTTGATTTTCCATTTCGTAATCTTCCGTATTAAAATCCCATTCGCCGGTAGCAGCATCTTTGGGGATCAAAAAAGAATCTGAGAAAGATCCGAATTCATTGGGCCTTACCCGAAAACTATCAACAGTCCTGTTAAATGGGTCACTGATTGTGATATCAGTTTTTGATTTCTTAAATTTAAGGAGCGTTTTGTAGGCGAGGTTTTCAAAAAAAGGGAACTGAAGTTTCTGCAAATCGAGTACCATAATCTCTCCTGTTTTCGGATTTGGCACGGTAAAGATCCCTTTAAAAAATACCGTTTGGCCCGGTCGATAAATGGCACGATCAGTAAAAATGTTAAGACGGATATTGTCTTCATAGTATTCAGCCAGACCGTCATCGGAATCTTTATCATACAAGCCCCTTGGAATACTATTGTCGGGTTTGTTTACTGAGGCAACTATACTGTCATTTCTAAAATAAACTTTAATTCTGTCGGCATATAATTCCCGGAATAGTACGTAGCCCTGATCATTTACAATTTTAGTTATGGTTTTCTGGCCTGAAATAGAATTGTCTTTAGATCCTTTATCCTGTTTGGTAGTAATCACTACAGTTGCACCTTTTACAGGAAAGCCCGTTACTCTGTTCAGAACGAACACCCTTTGATCATTATTTATTACAGCCAGATTTGTTACGGAGAGAACTAAGTAGTTGGTTCTTTTCGTGTCATTTGAAATAATGGTATCGGAATATATTATGATATATCTCCCGACCGATAGAGCGTCCCATTTGACGAAAGTATTATGCCATTGATGGTCATCGGGCAAAATCAATGATTGGGTTTTTTCTACAATCGCTGGCATTTTCAAGAACATGCCAAGGTTTATTGATTTATTCTGCGAAAGAGTGTCCCAGGAATTTATACGCACAATACGGGTATATAAACGACTTATGTTTCTGTATTGCAACATTGCCGGGATTGCGGAGTCAGGTATTTGAACGTCCTGGGTCCTGACTATTAAACCTGGCCTCCATATGTCCGCCCTCATATTCAGCAAGTCATTTTTAATATAAGAAAAACTGTCCAGTTTTGTTTCATAGCGATTCAGCAGTTGCAATATTTTGTTGAAGTA
>DATHNR010000431.1:0-2044 GCA_035485835.1 Puia sp. | reverse complement strand
TGTTTCGCGGGCATCATTTTTTCTTCCCATTCAGGTAAATAATGAAACCAAAACCAATTCCAAACTGGGATTGAGAATAATTGCTATTGTATTGGGAATTGGCGTCATTATACTTAGTATTGGATGTTTGATAATTGATGTTCATTTCCAGTGCAACAGCCGGGGTAAGGAAAAAAGACGGGCCTGCTTCAAATTGAAAAGATGTGTTGTGCGTGTCGCTGGTTGAACCAAATCCGACACCTGAACCCACAAATAACCTTACTGATTGTCCGGGGAAATAATACCGCACTGAAGGACCAATAGACAAAATGTGGTCATTAAAATTGCCGGATGTTTCAGAAATGTAGTTGGTGTTGAGAATGACAGCAAAATTGTTGACGGGGAAGAATCCGATTTTTGGATTCAAAGTAAAAGTGGAATAAGTACTGCTGCTGCCTGTTTCCGTTTCATGCGTTGAGGAATATCCAATATTGCCTCCCAACAGCCAACTGCCCTTTTCGGTCTGACTGAAACCAGCCATGACAAGAACCATTAAAATAGTCGTGAAATAAATCTTTTTCATGATAAAAGTTTTGGGTGATTAATATAATGCCAGAACAAACCTAGCATGCTGGATAAGCGGATCAAAACGGGTATTTGCTGATGCGTGGGAATAATAATTGATATCCGGCAATTAGGAATTCTACTTGTTCATTTACAGGAGAAAATCACTATAAATCATTAGGAGAATTGAATTTTTTGCAGGAATCCATAAACATAGAGGTGATCATTATGGATTTTTCCTAAAGTCAATCAGGAAATTGGCTATCTTCAAAGCTATTTGATAATTTCTATTATAACGGTTGGCTTGCCATTGATTGCATCAACTTTGCATTATGGCCATACGTGTAGCTATCAATCATAAAACCGCTTATCAGTACGATCGGTTTGTTTCCCTGTCGCCGCATATTTTCCGGTTAAGGCCGGCCGCGCATTCGCGCACGCATATTGAAGCTTATTCATTTAAAATAACTCCTAAGGAACATTTTATCAACTGGCAGCAGGATCCATTTGGTAATTACCAGGCGAGGGTTGTATTTCCTGAAAAAACCAAGGAGCTTAAGATTGAAGTGGAATTGATAGCGAATATGATCGTTATTAATCCCTTTGATTTTTTTGTTGAAGAATATGCGGAGAAATTTCCATTCAATTATAAAGAACAATTAAAAGGCGAATTAATTCCTTATCTCGAAATAAAAGAAAACGGTCCGCTACTCAATCAATGGCTTGAAAGTATTGACACCAGTACTAAAAATATAAACGACTTTCTGGTTTATATCAATCAAAAACTTAACAGGGATATCAGGTACAATATCCGCATGGAAGCAGGAGTTCAAACATGCGAAGAAACTTTATCCCTTTCCCTCGGTTCCTGCCGGGATTCCGCGTGGTTGCTGGTGCAGATCTTCCGCAAACTCGGACTTGCCGCGCGTTTCGTATCAGGCTACCTGGTTCAGTTAGCGGCTGATATCAAATCCCTGGACGGACCCTCGGGACCTGAAAATGATTTTACAGATCTGCATGCATGGACTGAAGTCTATATACCGGGAGCGGGGTGGATTGGACTGGATCCTACTTCCGGTTTATTCGCGGGTGAAGGTCATATACCACTGGCATGTACGCCGGATTATGTAAGTGCTGCACCAGTTGTGGGAGCATCGGATCCCTGCGAAACCATCTTCTCATTTTCTAATACTGTTACCCGGATACACGAGGATCCCAGGGTTACAAAACCATATTCAGAAGAACAATGGGCAGCTATTCTTGCAACAGGTTTTAAAATTGATGAAGACTTGCAAAAAGGCGATCTGCGTATGACCATGGGCGGTGAACCAACTTTTGTTTCGATCGACGATATGGAATCTGCCCAGTGGAATACAGCCGCAGATGGTGTTGAAAAACGAGTAAGGGCTCAGGATTTAATTTTCAGATTACGTTCTCAATTCGGACCCAGTGGCATGATCCATTTCGGACAGGGCAAATGGTATCCGGGAGAACCACTTCC
>DATHNR010000430.1:0-3729 GCA_035485835.1 Puia sp. | reverse complement strand
ATGGGTTATGGGTTATGAGATATGGGTTATGGGTTATGGGTTATTCGGTTCATATCTCATAGTTCATATCTCATAACCCATAACCCATATCTGCTTTTTAATGCCTCTCCCCTGCCCTCACAGCAAACAGGTGCAGTACATAAGGGAACAGGGCATTCATGGTATCGATGGATCCGGAAACAGAACCGGGAAGCGTGATGACCAGGCTGTTCTTAATAAAACCCGCAATACCCCGGGATAACATTGCATAAGGAGTGCGCTCCTGTCCATAATTACGGGCAGTTTCCATAATACCCGGCAAATGTGTTTCAATCAGTGGTTCGATGGCATCAGGTGTGAGATCTTTCGGCGATACGCCGGTTCCACCTGTAAATAAAATTAACTCGTACCCCTGTCCGCTGTATTTGATGGCTTCCTGCTGAATTAACTGAAAGTCATCTGGCACCACTTCATAGGAAGTGTTTTCAATTCCGTATTCCTTTAATTTTTCAATGATTATTTTTCCGGATTCATCTTTTGCTTTGCCCTTTGAAATGCTGTCGGAACAAACAATGACCACTGAACGAATTGCCTCTGGAGGATTTTTTTTGTAATCACTTTTTCCACCCGATTTTTTCTCCAGTCGAATCGACGCGATTTCAATTCCTTTGTCGAGCGGCTTCAGCATATCATAAATAGTCAGCGCGACAATCGAAGCGCCATGCATGGCTTCCACTTCCACACCGGTTTTATAAATGGTATGCACTTCCACGGAAATATTTATCGAAAGTTTTTCTGTTTTGAAAGTGATCGCTGCAAATTCTATTGGAACAGGATGACAATCCGGAATGAGATCCGAAGTTTTCTTGATGGCCAGCAACCCCGCAGCCCTGGAGAATTCAAACACATCACCCTTGGGAACAGTTCTGTTCAATACGGCATTCATGGCATCCTGATCTGAAAGCTTTACAATAGCGGTTGCGATGGCTTTTCGTGATGTGGATGATTTATACAGGATGTCTTTCATGCGGGTTGATTGATTTTCCATTGAAAACTATCGTCTTCAAAAATTTCCTTTCCCCAGATCGGCAGCTCTGCCTTCAGTCGTTCTACCGTTTCGGAGCAGGCTTCTATCGCCGCTTTCCTGTGCGGTGCTGATGTGAAAACAAATAAACAAATTTCTCCGCTTCTTATCTTACCCAGGGAATGATATACATGCATGCAGCTCAGCGAATATTTTTCAATCATTGTTTCCCTTATGGCCGCCATCTGTTCCAGGGCCATCGCCTCATAAGTGGTATAATCGACTGCAATGACCTGTTTATTTTCAATTGTATCGGCCCTCACCTGTCCGAGGAAAATACTATGCCCCCCGATATCAGTTTTGGATTGGTGCGCAGCAATTTTCTCCCCGATAAATACCGGTGAAATAGCACCTGTAACAAATATGTTTTTTATTTTCTGATTCATTTTATCCTCCGGAATATGGCGGAAGCAGGGCCAGCTCCTGACCTGTTTTGATGAAGGTATTGGTTTGTACGATCGTTCTGTCCACCGCAATAAGATAAGTCAGGTTTTCGAGCAGTGGGAAACGGGCGGCTATTTCTTTTACCAGTCCGTCTGTATCTTCCGCATCTGAATTCAACTCTGATACCCCGGTGATTTGTTTAAGTTGTCCGAATAATTGAATTTTTACTGCCATAATAATTTCCAGGCTGCGATCATCAAAACAAAAGCAAGCAGGTTTTTCAGAACAGTTTGCGGAAATTTAAGAGAACCCATATAAGCGCCGCATAAACCGCCGGCAAAAGCAACGGCTACATATCCCAGCATTTCTGTGCTGAATTCAATGCCTTTTGTATACTGGCCGGCGAGACCTGCTACTGAGTTCACAAAAATAAATAAAGCACTGATAGCAGCCGTTTGTTTCTGATTCGTCCATTTCAGTAAAAGCAGGATTGGTGAAAGAATAATACCCCCACCAATACCGATCATACCCGACACGAAGCCAATGGCTGCACCAATGATCAGTAACAGATAGAGATTCGCGGGCTTCATATCTTTCGGATCCGTGTTCTTAAAAAAAAGAAAACGACAGATGGGTATGATCAGAAAAAGACCCAGGATCGTTTTATATACCGGGTCCTTAATAGCAACCATTCCCCCCAGGAAAGCCATAGGAATGGAAAAGATGACAAGCGGTACGAATAATTTCCACCTGAAATATTTTCCCCGATGGAACTGGATAAAAGAAACCATCGAAACAAAAAGGTTGAGCAAAAGAGCAGTTGGTTTCATTACCGCGGGGCTGAAATTAAACAGCGCCATCAGCGCGAGGTAACCGCTGGCGCCTCCATGGCCGACAGAAGCATATAAAAATGCAACTATAAAAAGTAAAACATAGAATAAAGGAAGCCAGGTTGTCATGCATTTTTATTTTGGAAGTAACCGGACCTTTACCATTTCTCCTTTATCATAACTGAGCCTGTTTTCATCCAGTGCTACCAGGCAATTGGCAGTGGAAAAAGAACGCAGACGGTAAGATTCCTGCGCTTCCAGGATTTCCACTTCACCGTTTGCAAAATATGCTTTCAGAAACTGTGTAAGGCCCTTAACTTTTTTAAAATCATCTTTCAGTTTGGCGGATATTAGTTCTTCCTGTGGCAGATGCAGCATAAACCGCACCGCAGGCAAAACATATTCGTAAAAACAACTAACCACGGAAGCGGGATTGCCAGGCAGACCAAAGATGATTTTATTTTCTTTCGTGCCAAAATATAAAGGCTTACCGGGCTTCTGCTTTACCCGGTGGAATTTACAATCTACGCCAAGGTTATCAGTTGCCCTTCGCACGAAATCGAAATCACCCACGCTGACACCGCCGGTGAGTATGACCAAATCGCTGAAACGGATATTTCCCGACAAAGCGTGTTGAATAATTTCCAGGCTGTCTTCGATATACAAAGCAGTCCCAATATTTTCAGAATAGGGTTTCAGAGCAGCCAGCAGAAAACTGCTGTTGGATTCATAAGACTGGCCCTCTTCCAATGGCTGGCCGGGCATCTGCAATTCACTGCCCGTCGCTATGATACCAATGGTAAGTCGGGGATATACAGGAACGGAACTCATACCGAGACTGGCAAGCAGACCAGCAATAGGCGCCGTAATCACAGTGCCTTTTTTAATGACGAGCTCGTCTTTTTTTAGTTCAGAACCGCGTTTCCTTACATGCGTCCCTTTTTCAATATCCGGATCTGTGATCTGAATGTCGGATGCGTGGACAGTCACTTTTTCCTGCATCACAATGGTATCCGAGCCCTCAGGAAGCGGCGCACCTGTAAAAATGCGCATAGCATGATTTCTCTGCAATATTTCCGGTTGTGCATGACCGGCAGCGACAACACCCTGCACGACCAGCGGTCTCTTAATATCTTCTGCATAAATCGCGTACCCATCCATCGATGACTGATCGAAGGCAGGAATATCCAGGGGAGAAAAGATATCTTCCGCTATCGCGAGCCCTGTCGAATTCGAAACCTCCTTTACGGCGGAGTTCACACGGAACAGGCTGGCTGCAATGAGTGCACGCGCCTGTTCTACCGAAACAAGTACGTTTGATTCCATTATGTTCGCTGACGATGAATAATAATTTTGCTGAGCCATTTCACATATCGTCTGCCGGTGGCTTTGTCAGTGGGTGAAACCAATGCTATGCGATCATCCAGTTGGGAAATATTCACTCCATTCTTA
>DATHNR010000429.1:0-5109 GCA_035485835.1 Puia sp. | reverse complement strand
TCTGCGAGCGGGTCTGGCTCCTCTGGCCAGTTTTACGTATCAGCAATTGCTGAATGAACGAAGATTGGAATTTGCACTGGAAGGAGATTACTGGTACGATCTGCAACGCATCGATGGATTTAATTCTGCTCACCATCCTGTAGCGATCAACATTATTTCGAATCAGAATCGTGGAAGCTCGAATGGAACGGGAACGGCTCCGTTGTATCTCGATTATACCAGGGGCATTTATAATGTGACTCCAACGGATGCACAGTTTTTAATACCACCACCCGCAACTGAGTCTGCAGCCGATCCGTTATTATTACAACCACCCGTACCTTATAAATTTTAAAAATTAATAATAAAGCGCAAGCATATGAAAAGTGGAATATTAAACCTAAAAAATAAAACCCGTTGGATATTGTGCATCGTCACAATACTGACTGTTGTTGCGTGCAAAAAGGATAATGGTTATCTTGGTTTTACCCCCGGAACCGGCACTCCAACCATTTCATCGGTTCATACTTATTATAAAACCGATACAACCACAACTTATGATACCATCATAACCTACAATGCCGCGGGACAACCCGTTCAAACACTGCAGACAAATCCGCCGAGGATTTATGCATTCGATTCCGTAGTCACTGCTGCGAATCTGGGAAATACTTACCAGATCCAGGGTACAAACCTGGGCAGCACTACATTGATAACTTTTAATGGATATACCGCATATTTTAACCGCGCACTGATTACAGATAATTCCATTATTGTACAAGTGCCTTCAAAGACACCATATTTAGGTGCTGCAGCCAATGACTCGTTGGTTATAACGACAGAGCACGGAAAAGTTGGATATAAATTGGTGATCCTTCCGCCCGCTCCGACAGTGGCAAGTTATTCAGACTTTGATTTTCTGGGAGGGTCTCAGATTACATTGACAGGAGTCGGCTTTGCTTCAGTAACTTCAGTGAAAGTCAGCGGAACCCTTGGTGGCAGCGGCTCAACTTCGATTGTAAGTCAAAGTGATACCGTGATGGTTTTGCAATTCGATTCCACGGATGTATCCAGAGGATTTCTGACTTTTTCCTACAATGCCGGGGGTCAGACTGATTCAGCTAAAGGAACACAGGAACTGGTAGACATCGACAATGCCTACCCTGTTTTTGCTTATGGCAATATTGCTCCGGGATGGGGAAGCTGGTCATGGGACAATGCCCAGATCAGCACTACACATTTCATTACTTCTGCCAGTTCATGGAATGCGCAATACAGCGGCGGCGGTTATAAAGTAGACGGCTTCAGGAATGGTGGAGGAAATGCTACTGACGGTCTCGCCTATTCTCCTGATTATACCTACCTGGTGTTCTGGGTTTATGGCGGAACGGCAAAAGAAACCCTATACATCCTTTGGGGAAATGAAGGCTTTAATAATCAGGGGCCTAATCAGATCAATGGCCAAACAGTATTAGCAAATCAGTGGAATTATTTCAAAATACCGATCAGCTCATTACTATGGAATACCAGCACGACAAATTGGGCAGCCAACAGTTCCCAAAATGTGAATACAGTTGCCTTCCTTATGACAAGCAACAGTGTGACCGAGCAGTTGTATTTCGATGATGTTGTTTTAGTGAAGTAATCCGAAAGAACAGGTCATCATGAATGACCTGTTCTTTAAATTTTAATGTTGAGCTATGAAAACTTTAGAAAGATCATTGATTTTATTTATTGTAACAGCGCTGTACTGCTGCAGTAAGAAATCAGATATGGGGAATAACCTGAATAACGGAGGAGGCAATAATACCAATACGACTCCTTACGATTCAGCGTACAACCCTGTTGATCCTGCTGTGACTACAACCCAGGGATTTTTTCTGGACGACTGGGCAGCAAAGTCATTTACTGTGCCTTCATTCACGCCTGCACCTCCGGTACTCACGCCTGCAACCGATACGATTAAAATAGATGCAGATATCGTTCTTACGAAGGTTTCCAAATATCTGTTCGGCGCAAATTCAAATCTGTGGATGGGCCAGGTTGTAACGGTGCCTAACCTGATGCAATACATCACGGATCTTTCGCCGAATGTTATCCGCGGCCCGGCCGGAAGTGTCAGCGATGTCTATTTCTGGAACGCTACTACCACACCCGCTGACGTACCAGCCAGTCTGCTGGATGCAAATGGAGCTGCGACTTCAACAACTTATTGGTACGGACAAAACACCCAGTCGTGGACTTTGGCGCTGGATAATTATTATGCGCTGTTGCAGCAAACAAAAAGCGTGGGCCTGCAAACGGTAAACTTCGGTTACTCACGGTATGGTACCAGCGCCAACCCGGTTGCCGCGGCCGCACACCTTGCTGCAGACTGGGTGCGTTATGATAACGGACGAACAAAATTCTGGGAGATCGGGAATGAGAATTATGGCAACTGGGAATCCGGTTACCTGATTGACACCACACTGTCCACGTACAAACAACCGCGTATTATAACCGGAACGGATTATGGTCAGAACTTTTTAGTATATGCGGACAGTATGCGGAATGCCGCGCAAAGCATTGGAGTCGATATCAAAATAGGAGCCCTTCTGCTGGGTGGTCCTGTCAATGGATCAAATCAGGTCGGCAACTGGAATTCAACTGCATTGACGGCCATCGGTAATAATGCCGATTTTTTTATCATTCATGATTATTATCCCGATGAATCTTATGCAACAAATGCTCCGGGTTCCCAGATTTTAAGCGATGCGATTTCAGTGCCTGCAACCGATATGAATTATTTAAATTCCAATATTCCTGGAAGCGGCGTTTCACTGAAGCCTGTCGCTATGACGGAATTCAATATTTCTTCCCAGGGAAGCCAGCAGCAAATTTCATTTGTAAATGCGATGGCCGGAGTTTTGACTGACGGTGAACTGATGAAAAATCATTTTGGTCAGGGTTCAAGATGGGATCTGGCCAATGGCTGGAGCAACGGAAACGACCAGGGTATGCTTTACAATTCCGCAAATACCGGCGACCCCAATCCATCTGAAACGAATTGGAATCCACGGGCATCTTTTTATACTCTTTATTATTTCCAAAGATTTATGGGTGACCGCCTGGTGAATTCAACTTCAACCAATACCAGTTTGTCGGTATATTCTTCAACTTTTGCAGCATCCAACAATATTGCTTCCGTGATTGTAAATACGGGTACGGTGGATAAAGTTGTGGATGTAAACATCAATCACTTCCCAATGGGTACGAATGTTTATTTTTATACTTTGAAAGGCGGTACTGATAATGGAGAATTTTCAGCAAAGGTATCAGTGAATGGGGTTGCAGCCTCCCAGGCCATCGGCGGCCCATTGAACTATGCCTCGATTCCAGCCAGCTCTACAACGAGGAACGGAAACAATATTGCACTATATTGTCCTGCGCGCAGTATTGTCTATATGGTGGTTGATAAAAAATAAGATCTCTCGAAACTTCAGTAGCGTTTCTTTACCATCCTTTTTAATATACCATACGGTAACATGGGTTAGCCCATCGTTCATCAAGAAAAAGTCTTACTTAATGTAAAAGATTCTGATACAATTAAAGTAAGTATTCTTTTTATGCCATAATTCAATAAAAAATATTTTTATGGCAAAGGAGGATTTAATTATCAATGACAAGAACGACGACGGCATTGACCGTGCAGGGTTTATTAAATGTATGGCCTGGGCCGGAACGGGCATTCTTTGGATGATGAATGGTGGCGTTATGAAATCATTTGGAATGAGCCAGATGATTGATAAGGCAACCGGAGGTATAAAAAAAAATCTGGTGATACCGGCTTCTGATTTCAGCTTCGTGCAGATCAGCGACAGCCATATTGGATTTAATAAGCCGGCTAATCCGGATGTAGTCGGAACATTGCAGGCGGCAGTATCAAAAATTAATGCAATGCCTTCATCTCCGTCTTTCGTATTGCATACAGGAGACCTTTCTCATCTGGCGCAGGCCGATGAATTTGACACGCTCGACCAGGTGCTGAAGTCTGTAAAAACTGAAAAAGTTTTTTATGTTCCAGGTGAACATGATGTATTGAATGGTGATAATAAACAATTCCTTGCGAGATATGGAAAAGGAACCATGGGAGATGGATGGTATAGTTTTGATTCGCAGGGAGTACATTTTATCGGCCTTGTAAATGTTGTTAATACAGCGGAGGGCGGATTGGGTGTTTTAGGAAATGACCAGCTTGCATGGTTGCAGAATGACCTGAAGGGCCTTTCCGCCAGCACACCTATTGTTGTATTTGCACATATACCTCTCTGGGCCATCTATCCCCAATGGGGCTGGGGAACAAGAGACAGTGAACAGGCACTCTCCTATCTCAGGCGATTTGGATCTGTAACGGTTTTGAATGGTCATATTCACCAGACCATGCAAAAAGTAGAAGGGAATATTATATTTCATACTGCCACTTCCACGGCGTTTCCCCAGCCGCAGCCGGGAACAACTCCTGCACCAGGCCCTATGAAAGTTCCAGCAGAAAAATTACGCGGACTTCTTGGATTAACGAGCGTGCATTATTTGGAACATGATCACACGCTGGCCATCACGGATACCCCTCTGGAAGCAGTTGCTGAAAAGGTTAACTAAATGTTTTAATCTGCAAAAATGCTAATAACACGCAAGCTCATTGTTATCACCGGGCTGTCTGCAACAGTCCTTGTTACAGTTGCTGGCATCAAACCGGGAGGACCTCCGGATATTAAATTTAAAAATCTCAAAGTGTTACCCAAAAATATAAGTTCAAAAAAATTATCAGAAATCATGGTGGATGAATTCCAGGATGAACTGGGTGTTTCATGCAATTTCTGTCATGCAGAAAACAAGGATACACATAAACCGGATTATGCCAGCGATGAAAAACCAGAAAAGCAAATAGCCCGCGCCATGATGCGGATGACGATCGGGATCGACAGGAAATATTTTAAACTAAAGCATCCGATGATTGGGGATTCCACGCTTGTAGTAACCTGCAATACCTGTCATCACGGCAATCCTCATCCGGATAATACGGCTTCACAATAGAATTATGCGTCCTTAATTCAATCCATTTTTTAATAAAATGCCAATAAGTAATTCTTT
>DATHNR010000428.1:0-10050 GCA_035485835.1 Puia sp. | reverse complement strand
GAAATAGAAAAGATCCGCAAGGGTGAACACGGTGCCAGGTCAGCCAAACAGGCCATTGCCATCGGACTATCCGAAGCACGCAGGGCCGGTGTAAAACTCGCTCCGCCTAAAAAAGGAACGGTGTCTGAGAAAACGCGGAAGAATGCAGAACGTGAATCTGAAAAAGGATTAAGACATGAGCCCATATCCAGGACGAGGTCAAGAGTCAGAGTGAAAGCATTGAAAAGGGAGCCTACTTCAACCGTTTCAAAATCGGCTCTTTCGCGTCAGACAAAATCTGCTGCCAAAAAAAGAACCCCGGCGAGCCGGTCTGCTTCTGCAAGAAAAGCGGCAAAGACGAGAAGGGCTGAATAGTTTTTTAGTTTAACATCCCTATCACGGGCTTCATATTTCCTGTTGAATGATTCTTCAGGTCGAGGGCGAATTGGTGGACGGCTGGCAACAGGGATTGAAGATCTTCTCTCATCTTCTTCATATCGTGCTGCCATTGACGCTTTATTTTTATTAAGGCAAGCTCTTCAGAAGCATGGATCATGTTGTATTTCTTTTCCAGATTGGCGACGAAGAAATTACTATCGTGAAGGGATCCTATTTCGGACTCGACGAACCTGATGAACTTTTTATTTGTTTTCAAAAACCTCCTGAGTGGTTTTGCGCCATTAGCGTATAGTGGCCGAACATAAAGAATGGATTTCAATATTTTTCTCACCTGATGAAGGGATCGAATATCAGAAATGATATCTTTTGCTAATAAATCTAATATTGACGAAGCACGGGATGCTAAAAACTTTTGCCATGTCCGGGAGGATAGTTTAGAGCCCGCATGTTTTGCAAATTCTTTTATTTTGAATGGGGGATATTCTATGCGTTTTTTGCGGAGATTCTTACTGCATTTCTTTTTAGATAAATTAAGTTGTTCTAAAAACAGGGCTGGTTTGCTGAGTCTTTTATTTTTCGTGATCGATTGTATCGCCCCCGTTTCCAGTTCGAAGGTTCGAAGTTTACCCGCATTGTTAAAAAGTTTCCCGAGGCGATCAGGAATTGCTGACCTCGCACCAAAATTGTGTTGAACCGTCATGAGTTCAGTAAAAGCTTCGAGATGTTTTACTTCAAGACGTAATTCATGAATGCGTTTAAGGGAGGGTTTCTTTTTGGATGAAAGAAACGCGTTAACATTTAGCAGTCGTTTTTTTATTTTTTTCTTCATGCTCATAAGCTACCAGCATATGGACAGGTGAACCGCTGCCATTTTTAAGCCTGTGAATCTACACCCCCTCAGCCTAAAAATGCATGAATATTCCATTTCTTTTATTAGAATCTGGCATGATTTTTTAAGGAATTGTATCAGCAGTTTCCAACAGGGAGGGTCAGTAAAACGGCCTGAGAATATACTCCCGATTCCTGACCTGGATTATACAGCGAAGGATTATGGAAATTCTAGACTCCGGTAATGCCGGAGTCTTTTTTTTGTACATTCGGGAACAAACCTTAACCATGAGAAAACTCTTCCTGATCCATCTTGCCTGGATATGCATGGGAACTGCCAGAACACAGAACTTTAATCTCGACAGCCTTCGCGATGAGCTGTCTAAAAGCAAACCTGATACAAACGCCCTTTTACTCATGAGTGGTCTGGCCAAAGGTTACGATCATTACCATCCGGATTCTACTTATTATTTCGGAAGGCAATCATTATTGCTTTCGCAACGCCTGAAAAATGTGCGATTCGAGGTCACAGGTCTGATAAGTATGAGCATTGGCCTTCGGCAAATGGGAAATTATCCCAAGGCACTTGAATATGCATTACAATGTCTGAAGCTATGCGACCAAACAAAAAACACTGATGAAATATTCGCTACATTATCTCTCATCAATTCAATATATTATTACCTGAAAGATGGAAAAAATTGTATTGCATATACAGTAAGGGCAATGAACATGAATAGAGGTAAAAAAGACCTTAGTAAACTTGAAGATTTATATCAGCAGTTTTCAGAAGGATATGAAGTGATGAACATGAAAGATTCAACTCTTTATTACCAGATAAAGGCCTGCCAGACCTCAGAGGAAATGCATGACGAAAGAGTCATCGCCTTCGATAAGGAGAATTTGGCAGATGTATATTTCACTTTGAATAAAGATAGCGAAGCCCTGTTTAATTACCGGATAGTCATTCCTTATTTTGCCACCCACCATATAGAAGAAGGAACCTGCGAAGCCGCTTTATACCTTGCCCGGATTTTTGAAAGGAACCATCAGCCCGATTCTGCAATTTGGTATGGACAACAATCACTCCTTGTTGCTCAATCATCCCTGCTCACTTCAAGACAATCCGACGCCAGTGATTTCCTGGCAGCATTTTACAAGAAGAAACACCAGTCCGACAGCGCCCTGAAATATATGGAACTCAGCGTTGCACTGAAAGACAGTTTGTTCAATAAAGCAAAAGTGCAGGAAATAGAAAACCTGACCTTCGATGAGAATAACCGGCAACAGGAATTACAGGATGAAAAGAAAAAAGAACACGAAGCTTCAATAAGAAACCTTCAGTTGATCGCCATTGCGATTTTCATTCCTGTATTCTTTTTAATCGTACTCTTCCTGGCCAGAATCAAAGTGAAGGCGAGGCTGGTGGAATTTCTCGCGATCATTGATTTGCTGCTCTTTTTTGAATTCATCACCGATCTGATCTTTCCCTATATCAGCAACTGGACCAACGATCGTCCCATTGGAGAAATGCTGATTCTAGTGCTGATTGCTGCTGCATTAGAACCACTCAATTTTGGTTTTGAAAAATGGGTGAAGAAACATCTGGTTGATAAGCCGGTGCTGGTTCCCGTGATAGTTGAAAATTCGACTACGGATGATGGGATTAAAGGAAATCAATCTCTCATTTGAGTTAAGCCACAGTAAAAAATATTCCCATTATTACTATATGGATACCTGCCAATATCAAATATTTATTGCTCTTCGTATATGAAAAATATATATTTCTGATAATAAGGAAACCAATAACAGGAATTAATAACATCAATAACAAAATTCCAAGTCCCGGGTTACACGGACCAGTTGGCGATATCTTTTCCAAAACTTCGATAGCTGTTAATGCTATTGCATAGAAGATCAGCGTTGGCAGAGAAAATTTAATGATTCATTTCATGATATAAACTTGCAAATAAATCTTCATTTCAAAAAATTACAGAGCCTTTATTAACAAGCAATTTGGTTAACTTACTGACTCTAAAAGTGAATCTGTCTTCCAGGTATTTAACAGCTAAAATATTATCATACTTTTTACCCCGACATAATACAGATCAAACCCACCCTTTCCGCCGGGCCTGTTTGAAGAGAAGATCATAAAATCATTTGTAAAACCAAACATGGGTTGGATGATAGGCCGGTATTCATCATATGCTGAATTAATGGCCGGACCGAAATTTACCGGTGCTGACCATTTTCCATTCGTATACAGGGAATAATACAAATCAAACCCACCATAGCCACCGGGGCGATTTGAAGTGAAGACCATAACATTATTGCAGATATATGGACATTTGTCATCACCGGACGATGAAAGAACCATATCCTTTGTGATTACTTTCGAAGTGGAGTCGCTGAAGTTGCTCAACAAATCTTTGCTGGTATCCAGGTCGGCTTTATAAATATCAAAGTTTCCATCCCTGTTTGAGCAAAAGTAAACAGACGTATTATAGGGCATTAGCGAGGGATAAGCATCATCTTTTGAAGAATTGAGAAAACTAACCGGCTTGGGGGTAGAGTAGGGCTTCTCCTGATCAAGATTTTGCACATATTTTATATCTAAGTTGCCGCTTTCATTATTTGCATATAAAAGTATATAGCTCTGATATGCCCCATCCCAGTTTGTACTGTCGTTTGTTTTTCTGATTCCCTGATTTATTAAATAGGGTCCCAACTCATCGGCTGAGCTATTGATCATCGACATTGCATAATTAAGGTTGTGGTTTTCTATGTCAACGTCAGCGAGATTATTTACCGGACTTTCCTGAACGGTCAATTTGCCATCAATAACTGAAGCATATACATCCAACAATTTATATATGATATCAAAATTACGCCCGCTGCTATTCCGGTTTGAAGAGAAGCAGAATGGTGAGGTGTAACCAATAAATGATGCAGTGGAATTATAATCATCAAACGCGGAATTAATATCACCCATGTTAACAGGTGTTTCCGGGAAACTGACGGATGCAACCCGCGGTTGATAGTCTGGTTTACAGGCTACCATTAGAGTAAAAACCAATATGGGAACCTGGAGTTTACTTTTCACGGTTTGGTTTGATTGTCGATAATAAAAATATACTCTTTATTTAAATGCGCTGACATTTGTAATGTTAAAGTCAGAATTAATGATCATTTAAATCATCCTCCTACATAAAAACCCTTAGTGATTGGTCCATACTTAATAGAAAAAGGATCATCAGTTGATGATCCTTAACCACACACTAAAAATAAATTACTATTGTGCAACAATCTTATAAACTTTCCCGCTGGTACCCTGCGGCCCAAGCTGACCTGAAGTCATTATATAAAGTTCACCACTCTGGTCTTCTCCGAAACTTTTAAGAAATTGTCCGAGATCTGTTGGATATCCGTTCAACGCGAGCGGAGTAAAACTCCACATGCCGGAAGCAGCCGGAGTCGCGATAAATAATTTGCCGGTCGCATTACCATCCGCAGAGAGCATACCATAAATATATTTTCCCTGTAAAGAAGGCAATGCGCCGCCGCGATACATAAAGCCACCTATAATTGCAATTCCCAAACCTCCTCCTATCGGATTTGCAGAATTCACCATTTCAATAACAGGATCAATCAGTGGATTGCCGGCAGAGTCCACCAAAGGACAGGAAGGTCGTACCATCAAATCGTTATCCGTATCGAAACAATGAGTGCCTTCTTTTACATTCCATCCATAGTTGCCACCTTTTGTTACTACATCTACTTCTTCATAAAGTGATTGTCCTTCGTCCCCTAGCAATAATTGATGTGATCCGCCTCTGTCAAAAGAAAACCGGAAAGGGTTCCTGAATCCAAATGCATAGATCTCCGGTTTTGCGGCCGTCCCCACATATGGATTGTCTGCAGGAATATTATACGGACTCCCGTTCACATCAATCCTCAACACATTTCCCATCAGGTTCGCATAAATATCCTGCCCGTTGCCACCAGCATTCGCTGCATACCAATCAGGAACATGTCCATTGCCGACGTCATCTGCATTTCCGCCATCACCGATGGATATATATAAAAAACCATCCGGACCGAAGGCCAGCGTGCCTCCATTATGATTTAAATAAGGATGATTGTCTTCGATAAGTACCCTTTCAGTACTCATATCTGCCTGATTTGAATCCGCTGCTGACACTTTAAATTCGGATATTCTTGTAAGGTTATTCCATGTAGAACCCGGTGGACCGGGTACAGGTGTCCCGGCTCGTGGAGGCGCCGTATAAAAAATATAAAATTTACCATTCGATTTAAAATCCGGGGAGAATGCCAACCCGAGTAATCCTCTTTCGTCATACGAGGGACTTAGCGTAACCATTTTGCTGGATACATCCATAAACGGCGTTGCTAATTTTTTACCATCGGCGCCGATGATCCAGATCTGCCCCAATTCATCTACTACAAATAATCTGTGAGAACTATCAGGTGGCTCTGCAATGACTACCGGAGAAATTAAATTATCAATTACAAGTTGCAGACCTGGCGTTTTTACGGGCGCTGAGGGCATGCCGGATTTTTTGCTACAACCTGCTATAATAAATAGTGGAATAACAATAAATAGCATTCTCCTGAATGTGGTAAAAGATTTCATTATGATAAATTAAGTGGTTTTTTAAATTAAACTGCAATAGGGCAGCTACGCATTTTTGGGAAGGGGAGAGAAAACCTATAACTATGAACGGGTAAAAATATAAGCAGGTTGCGTAATGAAAGATTTATAATAGTCGTTATAAAATTCACATATTGACCCCGAATGCTGGTTGATAGTTATCAATCATAAACTAAGCTCAAAAGTAATTCATGAAATATTTTACGAAACTGAATTTCTCTTCTCCTACAAAAAGGATTTTATTATCTTCTAAAAATGCTTGAATTGGATCGATTTTCTCAAGATTAAACTCACTTAAAAGATAAGCTCTCCCATTTGAATTGTACATCAGAAATGACTTATACCTGGTCGATTTAGTAGAAATATATACAATACTATATTCGGATATTTCTGTTGCCCTCATTAAGAGTGGTTTGTGAAAGAAATATGAAAGCGTTAGCGTTCTGTTACCGTCATCTATAAATAATCCTTTCGGAAGAAATATTAGTTGAAAAATCATTAAAATCGTCCACCATAAAATACAAGTCCAAACCAGGAACAGAAAAACCATTTGTGAAAATTCAATATTACTTCTTATATGTCTGGTCAAATTGAAGTATATAAATACTCCGGCAAGCAACAATATAAAAATTAAAAAAGAGGCTTTAATGTATACCTGATATTTATTGAAACTGATTTTCATTGTTTTTTCAAAATCCCTTTAAATGAATTGTATTAATAGTTATATCTCCTTCCCCATCCATATCAATTTTTCCTATGTTGTTTTCGATGAATGGCTCCACATCGAATTGTATTTTACAAGGAGCATTTTTATTTCCCAATAAGTTTGTTCCTTTTACAAAATCATTATTTACAACAACTACATTTCCCTGATACCAACAATCACAGAAATTTACAAATCCATTGAATTTTGAATTCGCTATTGAAAGGGTGCCGTTTATATTATGTCCACCTGCCTGAAATTCCAGGTGAGACTCAAAGACGCAATTTTCGATATTAAGCCCCCGAATGAAATAATTAGCATAAAATGAACATGCATAAAACCGGCAACCTACAAAACGGATAGGGTGATTGAATTCAATAGCAATAGAATTAAAATTCTCAAAACTGCAGTTTTCGAATAATAAATCAAGGCCAAGTTTCTTCTCCATTTCGTTCAGATCTAATTTCCCCTTTATATGACAATTGCGAAGCACCCCACCATGTGTGATCAATTCAATGGCGGATTCTGAAGAAATAATATTTAAGGGAACTTCCATCTTTCAGTTTTTATATTCTGATATTTTTTTGAACTATTTAGTCAATGTATTTATAATATAAGCACCAATCACAACTGGGTAATCGCTATAATCTATCCTAATATTTTAAATCCTAATTTCATAACTGATTTACCAATAGAATTTCATACAGTACTATTAAAAATCTATCGGTTGGGTTATAGTTGTTGGCACTTTCTTACCTAATTGTTCTGCGGGTTTCCATTTTGGAGATTCGGAGATAACACGAATTGCTTCTTTGTCAATCAATGGGTGAAGACTTTTGACAACAATGATATCCTCTATTTTTCCCTTAGGCGTGATTGTGAATTTCAAAATAACCTGTCCCGTTATACCTGAATCCTTTAATTGAGGAGGATATTGAAGATTTCTACTCAAGTAGTCTATCCAGCCTTGCCGTCCTCCCGGGAATTCTGCTTTTACTTCCTGTTTCATAAGAGATGAAAGCACCGTGTCCTTCTCCTGTGGATGTGAACTCCAGGATTTAATAACATCGCCATTCTCATACACCTGATAGTCTGTTGTATCTCCATTTTTATTATAATCTACAATATAACCGTTGAGTCTACCGTCCTTATAGCATCTTGTTTGTTCCAATAGACCATCCTGTTCATTAAAATATTTGTGACATAACAACTTCTTCTTAAATGTCGTATCAGCGTAATAGGATTCGGTTACAAGAATATTTTTCCCATTATAGTCCCAGATATGATAATAATCATTTTCAGGTACACATTTCCTGAGGTATGATCCATTGGGATCCTTTACAGTATTCCAGGGATTCGACAACCGGAAATAAAGTGTATCACTGCCAAGTGCATTCGTAAAGCTAAAAACGAAAGAAAAGAGGTATGCTATAATAAAAGGTGAAAAGTTAGATTGCTTTTCCATATGCCGTCCTTTTTATAAACAATCATGTTTTTGAGGTTGGTTAAATAACACCTTCTCCCACAAGCCTCCCGTAAACAAGCGTTGCTGTCTTATCTGTAACTCCGTTCATTCCAAAAGAACTCTTACTGGTTAATGTTGCTTTCCAGACTTCCTTTTTTGTCGCAACATCGATTGCTGTTATAAGATAGCTTATTTCCCCAAGTCCGCCATTCTCAAATGTATAGTGGGTAGGTTTGAATATTATTACGACGTCGGAATTGTTGTTTTGTATAGATTGCTCAACTTTAAAAGCGGTAGAATCTGTATCATTCAGAGCCAACTCCTTTTTATGAATTTTCACTAAGATAAATTCAGCTTTCTTAGAATCCTGCTGAAGATAAGTTTCGAATTTCTCCTTAAGTTTTTCGCAAAAACTTTTAGTTATTTCAGGATTATAAAGAATCACCATCAAGGGGTTTTTAAATGGTTGCTTCAGTTCATTTCTGTCTACGACTGTATTAATCGTACTGCTGCAGCTTGTAAATAACGTGAAAGCCAACATTACTAATAATGAGGAAATATGGGTTTTCATGTGTTTGTTTTATCTGTTAAGGGTTATTAAATAAATATAATAACTCCTTTAGCAATTCTGTAGTATGGACCGTTTTATTTTAAGTAAGATGATAATAATCAATTCAGATCTTCAAAAAGAGCGCCTAAGGGTAATTACTTAGCTCAAATTATTTTGCTACAAATACTATATTCGTCAGTGAATGAGTAAAAAAGAGAAGTTACTAAACGTATGCGGTTTGGTATTCGTTGGGGGTACGGCTGTTGGTGGCATTGGTTTCGGTGAAAGGTTGCCCTGGATATTCAATACGATTCTTTGCTCGTTTGGCTTATTAATATGTCTCACAGCAATTGTTCTTTTTGTAATTGTGCTCAATAAGTATGACTGAATTTTGGCATTTATTCGTTATGTTTAAGTAGCCAGAGTTCAAGCCTTAAAATATGAAAGTCCATTTTTTCAAAACTGCTTTTGTATTGACAGCAATCCCTTTTATATTTCAGGCGTGTAATAAAAGCTCACCCTCTTCCTTAACTCCGCCTGCTAAGCCTGTCTGGCAAAACGTCGGACATATAAGTTTTGATCTTAAAACGACGGATATGCAGGGAAACACAAAATCGGATTTTTCAGTAGGGGAAAATTTTATTCCAACGCTGAAAATTTCAAATACAAGTTCACAACCGGATACTCTTTGTACATGTCTGCTAATTAATTATGATCAAAATCTTCTTGGAGTTTATACTAATAATTCAGAAAAATATGGTGATTCTGCGATATTTATTGGAAAGCCATGGAATGGCGTCGGCAATTATTTTAACCTTCATCATACAGTGATACCCGCTAATTCAGCTTACGTGTATGCAATACCCTGGATTTCAGATACGACCAAATCTTATGATGTAGGAGAGTTGATCTTTGACCCTTCACCTCAGCCCCCCTACCTTCAGGCCAATATTTTACTCAGTTTACATTTACGTATAACAATACGCCGATCAATCTTAGGTATAATTTCTCGGTTCAATAAACGATTAGATTGCTTATTCAGAGCGTAGGCTGGTCACCGGATTCGCTACCGCCGCTTTGATTGCCTGGAAGCTGATCGTAACAAGGGCTATCAGCAAACAGATCACGCCAACCGACGCAAAGATCCACCAGCTGATGCTGATCCGATAGGCGAAATCCTGAAGCCATTTGTTCATAGCCCACCAAGCAATCGGAGACGCGATGCAAATAGACAACAAGAGCAGTTTTATAAAATCTTTGGACAACAACTCAAAAATATTCGTGATCCTGGCACCCAACACTTTTCGAATGCCGATTTCTTTTACGCGCTGTTCTGCCGCGAATGTGACAAGTCCAAACAGACCCAGGCAGGCAATACAAATCGCAAGGATTGAAAATACAAGGAAGATTTTTCCTGTGCGCTGGTCAGCACTGTACTGTTTATTGAATTCTTC
>DATHNR010000427.1:0-5776 GCA_035485835.1 Puia sp. | reverse complement strand
CCCCGATTTCATAAAAAGAGGTATTGTCATCTACCAGGTAGGCGATTCTTTCTCTCGCGGTCTTTTTATTTTTTTCATGTTGTTTTTCAATTGATTTCATACCGCCCCCCATTACATTTTTCTGAAAGCGGTTGCGAAGCTGGCTCAGGGCCTGCTTCATATTATCTTCATTCTTGTTAAAATCAAGATCCATGATAATTGTATAAGCTGCAATATAGTATGGATGATTTAATAATATGTATTTTTAAGGATATGCACTGGAAACATATCAGGCCCTGGCTCGTGCCGCTGACACTTGCTGTTATCATTAAAATATTTTCTTTTTTTCCTGATGCAGTTGAAAAATATTATTCAACCGGCATCTATCCGCCTATTTCCCGTTTGCTTCGATTATTGTTTGGATGGATCCCATTCAGTGTGGGTGATTTCATGTATGCTGCCTGCTTCATTTACCTGATTATTTCATTGATTCGTTTTCTCAGCAGGGCATTCAGACGAACTATGCACCGGCAGTATCTTCTACTTTGTTTAAAAAGATGTATTTCTATCGTATTGTGGATCTACCTCGCATTTAATATTTTATGGGGACTGAATTACGATCGTTTGCCAATTGCAAAACAAATGAAATTGGAAACCAGTCTTTATTCAAAAGAAGATCTTCAAAGCCTGGTGGGTTTGCTTGTAAACAGGATGAACGGAATCGACTCACTTTCACGGGATGCCAGAAAGGAATTGGTAACAAACGACAGCATTTTCAATCACTGCATACAGGCCTATCATCAATTGCATCTTGAAAATCCGGCAGTATACTATCCCAATCCTTCCGTAAAATTTTCTTTTTATGGATACCTGGCGAATTATATGGGATTTAGTGGCTATTATAACCCGTTCAGCGGAGAGGCCCAGGTGAATACCACGATACCGAGGTTTGTACAGCCTTTTACTACCTGTCATGAAATCGGCCACCAGCTTGGATATGCCAAAGAAGAAGAAGCAAATTTTTGTGGATTTCTGGCTACCAAAACTTCCAAAGATCCTGCATTCCGTTATTCAGTGTATGTGGACCTTTATTTGTACTCTGCGAGTGCTTTATACGCGCTGGACTCCACTGCGTTTATACCTTACCGTGAGTCATTACATCCTGATGTGCGCCAGGACCTGCGTGACCTAAGTGCGTTTTACAGAAGATATCAAAACCCTTTTGAACCTGTTATTCATGCTTTATACGGCAACTTCCTTAAAGCAAACCGTCAGCCTCAGGGCATTAATTCCTATGATGAAGTGGTGGGACTGGCTATCGCCTATTACCATAAATACGGAGCTGCTGCATTTTAGAATGTATTCTTCCACATCATGCTCTCCACGGGTTTATTGGTCTGACCACTGTATTTCGCTCCTTTTTTCTGATTGTATTTCACTTCTATTTCTCCGTCTACCGGGAAATATATCAGCTGACCTATCGGCATACCCCGGTATATGCGAACAGGCTGCTTAACGGAAATTTCAAGTGTCCAGTTACCGCAAAAACCAACATCACCTTTTCCTGCTGTAGCGTGTATATCTATTCCAAGCCTTCCTGTGGAAGACTTGCCTTCGAGGAACGGCACATGTTCATGAGTCTCCGTGTATTCAGCCGTAACACCCAGATAAAAAATATGCGGATAAAGTACAAACCCTTCTTCCGGAATTTCGAATGATTCTATCTCGTTGTGTTTTTTTGCGTCCAGGATATGCTCCCTGTATGTAGCAAGCCAGGGACCCAGATGCACATCGTAGGAATTACTGCCCAGGTCGGCACGGTCATAGGGTTGAATTTTGATCGTTCCTTTTTCCATCTCTTCCATAATGCGCTTATCAGATAAAATCATTCTTTTGGTGGTTTATTTGTTTATTTGTTTGCCTTCAGCACTTAAACGGAGCGAATTTCGCATTAAGCTTTTTTGTGATGCCGCTATTTTATCAACATAATATCAACGAATCTACTAAATTGGCGATCTGGCATATCACGGAGGACGAAGATTTTTTTCTCCATAGAGTTCCCCTGAAACGGGATGTATCCCATGCACAGAAAAGATTGCAGCATCTGGCTGGTCGGTACCTGCTCACAGAATTATTTCCCGATTTTCCTCTGGAAGAAATAATGATTGCAGATACACGCAAGCCTTACCTCGAATACGAACAATATCATTTTTCGATCTCTCATTTCGGCCAGTATGCTGCAGCCATTGTAAGCAGTACGAACAGGGTGGGAGTAGATGTTGAAAAAACCAGTCCGGCAATTGAAAAGATCCGGAATAAATTTTTATCACCGCACGAATCCGAAATCGCGTTTGAGGGTATTGAAAAATCAGGTCACCGTCTTCGTCAGCTTACATTGTTGTGGAGTGCAAAAGAATCCATTTTCAAATGGTATAGTCTGGGTAAAGTTAATTTCAAAGATCATATCCGATGGACGGATCCATATTTCATCCGCAGAGGGGATTTGGGAGAATTAAGTTTTGAATTCAGTAAAGAAGGGTCCGTAATGCTGTCTGTATATTATAAACTGTTTGATGATCTGGTATTGACTTTTGTATATACTTAAAAGGCTCAAGGCGTAAAGCGTAAGGCTTAAGGCTTTGCGCCTTACTCTTTATGCTTTGCGCCTTACGCCTTATGCTTTGCGCCTTACGCTTTATGCTTTGCGCCTTAAGCCTTCATTCTATCCCCAGAATCTCATCCGTATCATCAATCAGGTTCATATTGAAATCGTCCTGTCCCGAAATTCCTTCCATAGAGCCCTTGATATGCGCAGCATTCAGCAAAACTTTTTCAAGTTGTTTTTCCCGTGTCTTCCATAATTTCTCCATCATATCTCTTTCGCGCTGAATAGACATCTTCATAGATGAAAATCCTTCGCGAATGGCTTTCCATTGTTCACTGAATTCACTACTCGTGAGATAGTCGTACAGGAGTTGCATTTTATCCCCTTTGTTCTGCTGATTCCTGGAAGCCTGGAAAATCCTGGCGATGCCGTCGCGAAGAACTTCGGTTAATGCCCTGACTTCCGAAAAATTACAGATCCATATGCCGTTTTTTTCTCCGAAAATGGTCATATCCCTGGGCATGACCCTTGTAACCAGAATCGCTACCTGTGCACCCTGCTGGCGCATATCGTTTTTGAGTTTGTCAATCCAGTCTGCTTCAAAGTTTTTCGTACGCTTGCTTTCATAAATAATTTTTCCGCATTCCTGTCCCGAGGAATTTCTTACAGTGAGGGTACAATCTGCACCACGAACGCCTTTGGCTATGGGCTCCACCAGATCGAACGGAAATGCATTCTGCAGCAATTTCTCCAGAGCAAGTTCCTGCACTTCGCCATGCAGTTGTGATGAGCCCTGATCTGCCCTACGTTTCATCTCCTCAGCCAGCTTTTTCTGATCCTCCAGTTGTTTCTTCAATTCCTGTAACTGCAGCTGAAAATCATTTTCCCTGGATTGATTTTTCAGTTCTTCATTTCGGCGTATTTCTTCCGAAATTTTAATTCTGTCTTCCTGCAACTTCCGCTGATGCAAAATTTCCAGCTCTTCCTCTTTTATTTTCAGGGCCTGTTCTTTTTGTAAAAATTCCAGCTCTTTCTGCCTGGCTGATTTTAATTTTTCCTGTTGTTCTTCATTCGATTGCTGAAGAATGGTCAGCCGGTTTTCAAAATCGTGATGAATGGTTTTGCGTAAATCTTCTTCCAGCTTTTGCTGAATTAATTTTTTCTCTTCGTTAAATTTTTTCTGAAAATTATCTTCCTGTTCCTGTAATTGTTTGGCGAGATCCCTTGACTTCTTCAGGAATTCATCCTCTTTTTTTCGGGTGAAATCAATCATCTGCTCCCGCAGGTCTTTCTTATATTGTTCGGAAACGGCCTCTTCCATCGCAAACTCATGACGACAATTCGGACATTTGATGGTTGTAGACATTCAATTTTTTTTGTAAAGATAATCGAACGGAGGAAAGTATGAGAGTATGAGAATGTGAGAGTGTGAGAGTGTGAGAGTCCACCAACAGCCAACCGCCAACAGCCAACGAAAACAATTTGAATCCTTAACTTTAAAAGACAATTCATTTTATGAAATACATTTTGCTTATTTTCCTGTTCATTTGTTTTAAACCTCTCCTGGCTCAAAAAACAGAAAAGCCTCCTCTTCATGGAAAACACTGGATGGCTATTACAGGCAAACCATTGGGAGCTGAATCCGGTGCGCAAATTTTTCAGCAGGGAGGAAACGCCATAGATGCAGCCTGCGCGATGCTGGCCTCCATGTGTACACAATGGGCGGTGCTAAGCTGGGGAGGAGAAACACAGGCAATAATATATAATCCAAAAACAAAAAAGGTTATCTCTATTGACGCCCTGGGATTCGCACCGGGCGCTGCTACTGCAGCTTATTACAGATCTAAGGGTTATTATTTTCCGCCCGAATATGGTCCGCTTGCAGCCGTTACACCGGGAACACCCGGAGGGTTATGTTATATGCTGGCTGAATATGGAACCATGAGCCTGAAGCAGGTGCTGGCTCCTGCGATGCAGCTGGCAGCAGGTTATCCTATTGAGGCGATGGCGGCAAACAATATGCAGAAAAATCTTTCCTGGATCAAACAATGGCCTTATAGCAGCAAAGTATTTATAACACATCCCGGAGAGAAAAGAGAAGCGCCTGAACCAGGAGAAATTTTTATCCAAAAAGATCTTTTGGCAACCCTTACAAAATTGGTCGAAGCAGAAGATCAGGCACTCAAACAAAAAAAGTCCCGTAAGGAAGCTATTTACGCAGCGTACAACCGGTTTTATAAAGGGGATATCGCGAAGGAATTTGTACGCGGTTGCCAGGAACAGGGTGGTCTTATCAGCATGGAAGATCTTGCGCGCTGGAAACCCATTGAAGAAGAACCATTGCACGTAAATTATAAGGGAATAGAAGTTTACAAACTGCAGCAATGGTCGCAGGGCCCTGCTTTATTGCAAAGCCTCAATATCCTTGAAAATATAGATCTGCGTGCCATGGGTTATAATAGTTCAAAATATATTCATACCCTTTATCAGACAATGAACCTGACATTTGCAGATCGTGATTTTTATTATGGCGATCCATATTTTTCTCCGAAGGAACCCATCATTGGTTTACTGAATAAAGAATATGCAAAACAAAGAGCTGCCCAGATTCAATATAGTTTTAATGACAGCAGTTGTGCACCCGGAGACCCATATCCTTTCGAAGGGAAAACAAATCCTTATGCGGCTCTTTTAAAATCAAGATTCGGAAATAACTGGCCCGCATCAAACGGAAAATCGTTAAGCGTTGATCGTTCCGCGTTAAGCGTTCAGCGTTCCGCATTAGGCGAAGAAGAGGCACTTTACCAGGATAGATTATGGCGCGGAACTACTTCTATTGAGGCCTGCGACGAAGACGGATGGGTTGTATCGGTAACTCCCAGCGGAGGATGGCTTCCCGCATGCATTGCCGGCAATACCGGTGTGGGCATGAGTCAGCGCATGCAGAGTTTTGTGTTGGATTCCACACTCAATCCATTCAACGTTTTAGAACCATATAAAAAACCACGGGTAACATTAACACCGACACTGGCCATGAAAGATGGAAAACCGTTTCTTTCATTTGCCGTGCAGGGTGGAGATACACAGGATCAAAATCTCCTGCAATTCTTTTTGAATGTTGTTGAATTCAATATGACGGTACAGCAGGCCGTGGAAGCTGCCAATATCAATACAGACCAGCTCTGGCTTTCA
>DATHNR010000426.1:0-2358 GCA_035485835.1 Puia sp. | reverse complement strand
GAGGGGCTGTGAATAAACAGGCAAAGGGGGTGGAGGAATATTCGCCGAAATGCTGATTCCCACACTAACCTGTGCGGAAGTAGATTTCGTGGATAAAATAAATAAGACAGTCGAAAACATTAAGATAATGGCAATCCTTTTCATATTGATCTTTTAGTGAATAATAAGTTTCCTTATTACTATTGAAAAGGCCATGCCAGCTTTAAGACATCGTTAAACAATTAACAAAATTAAAGTGCACTAAACCAGCACTTTAGTTGTAAGATCAGTATAACTCACTGTGATACTTTGTATCGGGTTTGTTGCTCCGTCCTGTTCCACAAAGAAATACTGCATACCTGATTCTTTAGATGCTGCAAACACTCTTTTGAAATCGACTGTACCATTGCCTATTTCAGTAGGAGCTTTTTGCGCATTAATATCTTTCACATGCCATAGCGGGAAACGGCCGGGGCTTTTTTTGAAGAGTTCTAAAGGATCTGCGCCTGCCACACTGGCCCATCCAATATCAAGTTCCATTTTAAGATTGTCTGCACTGATTTGTGAAAGGAGCATATCGTAAGGAATTTTTCCATCTACCTGGTCAAACTCGTGTGTATGGTTATGATAACACAATTGAATGCCTGCTTTTTTTGCTGCTTCTCCTGAGCGACTTAAAGTATCAATCGATTCACTGATCTCTGCAGATGTACTCAGTGGAATTGAAGCACAAACCAGGTATTTCAATCCACCTTCAGCCACTTCGTCAATTATCTGCTGATAATTATCCCTGAGATTTTTCATGGGTGGCATACTTCTTAACTGGTGAAGCCTGGTCGTATCCATACCGGGAGGCACTTTAAATCCACCTGCAGGCATTTTGAAAGGCGCACCACCTACATGATGTGAAACCCATGAAAGGCCCAAATCCTTTGTGAGTTTGGCGAATTCTTTTGATGTCATACCGTAATACGCGCCTTTGATACTGAAAGCTGATTCAACATCTTTATATCCTATATCCGCGATTTTTTTCAGCGTTCCAGGCACATCGTTATCGATCGTCCCGCCCATGGTATATAGTTGCAATCCGACAGGATGCATGGCATATCTGTCCAACAGGGATGAATATCCCTTTTTTGAAAACATGAATCCTCCCAGTGCCAGAGCACCCGAGTTAAGTATAAATTTTCTTCTGTTATGCATAATTTTTAATTTATTTGTTTCATTAGCGATAGTGAATATGTTATCTCAGGGTGCTTTTTCAGTATTGAATTTGATATTTGTTACTGACATTAATGGCTCGTCCCCTTTTGCTTTTTCATTTTTAAAAATGAAGTAGATATCATGAAGCCCATCCACCGGTTTTATATCTATTTTCATTCCAGGTCTTGCGAAGGGATTACTAAATCCTGCTGCGGGTTTTTTAGAGGGTGCCTGCGATTTTTTTACGGCAACAGGAGGCGGAGTCTGTGTTGTTTTGGTTTTCGCGCCGCCTGTATTCTGTGCATTATTTGCAGCGGATCCACCAAAAACAGGATTTATTGATTCAATCTTTACCTGTCCCAGCAATTCACCATCCGGTTTATCAAGTCTTACTTCAATAGTTCCTCCTATATATCCCATCATTGGGAAAGCAATGGCACTAATTTCCAACTGCTGAATTCCAGTCAGATCAATTTGATTGAACCCTATATAACCATCATTTTTTGGAATAATATTCAAAGAAACAGCAAACATGGTTTGCAAATTCACTTCAGCGCGATGAGTTATTTCAGCGGATCCCGGACTTAACTGCGGACTGCGTAATACTATTGTTTCTTCACTTGTAAGTGATTCGGAACCTTTGGCTCCTTTATCAGTATATGCTGCTCTAATAACAATTGATCCTTTTCCATTATCCCCATCCGGAATTTTAGGTGTGTAACTGCCTTTCAACGGCAGGGTGCTGATCGTTTTTTGGTTGGAACTGAGAATATAATTTATGATTGTGCGTGCATCATTCATTGATATATTCGGATGAGCAGGCATATTAACCGTTCCCCAGACTCCACTCCCGCCGGATCTTATTTTCCTTGCAAGAGAATCCAGAGCCCAGTTATATTTCGATTTATATTTTTCAGCGACTTCGATAAATTCCGGACCGATAGATTTTGTATCCAGATGATGACAATTATTGCAGTCTACTTTATTAATCATAGCCTGTGCTACGGCGAAACGGGTGGATGCATCCACACTGCGTTGTCCCTGTACTAATTCTGCCACATCAAAGCCCTGAGAAGTATAATCAATACTTGCAGCAACCTGTTTGGGGTTAATCTGCCCATCTTCTTTATCAACTACTTTAATATCATAGCCAAAGGGTTTTCCCGGGAAGAAGAA
>DATHNR010000425.1:0-8804 GCA_035485835.1 Puia sp. | reverse complement strand
CGAACCCATGGCAAACTCATCACAATTGAGGTGGCCAATTATGATGGCTCCTTCCCTTATCAGGTG
Organism: Puia sp.; assembly: GCA_035485835.1. Taxonomy (GTDB): domain Bacteria; phylum Bacteroidota; class Bacteroidia; order Chitinophagales; family Chitinophagaceae; genus Puia. Next base: position 8,738 of record DATHNR010000425.1, on the reverse strand, counting down.
TTCAATAACCGTCGCGTTATACAGAGAATGAAATCCTTCCAGAATATGTGAGCCGGCAGTCACAGGATGGTCCTTATAACAAATAACATCTTTGATACCAATTACCACTCCATGTAATCTTCCTGATGTTTTTCCGGCACTGCGTTCTGCATCCAGTCTGTCTGCCGTTAAGAGAGATTCTTTTTCATAGAGATGTACAAAAGCATTTAGATAACTCAGCCGGTGAATGCGGCCGAGATAAAACATAACGGCATCACGGCATGAATAGGAACCCTGTTTCAGGGCTTCCTGATATTCTTGTATGGAAGAGAAAGAAAACAATAAATAATGCAGGAGTTGCAATCAATAACTGCAGACTCCTAAGGGTTGTTAGTTGTGGTAGAAGTAGTCGTATTCGATTTTGGCGGCTCATTGAGACCGTCTTCAAATTCTTTCTTCACGTTATTCTTGGCATCATTGAATTCACGCATTCCTTTACCAAGGCCTCTCATGAACTCCGGAATTTTTTTACCACCAAAAAGAATCAATACTGCCAGGATGATCAGTATCCATTCTGAACCACCGGGTGCTGACAGCAGGAAAAAACATTGCAGAAAATTGCTGAACATATACTTGTTGTTTGAGGACCAAAGATAATCTATTGCAAATAAAAAAAGCGAACCGTTATCAGTCCGCTTTATCGTTAACAGTTGATTTATTTCAGGAAATAATTCTCTTTTCTTTGATACGGGCGCTCTTTCCGCTGCGATCCCTCTGGAAGTATAATTTTGCCCGGCGAACCCGGCCTACTTTATTTACAGCTACTGATTCAATATTGGGTGAAAATGCAGGAAAGGTTCTTTCAACTCCAATAGCATCAGAAATCTTTCTTACAGTAAAAGTAGCAGTCATACCCGTACCCTGCCTTTTGATAACGTCTCCTTTAAAACTCTGGATACGTTCTTTATTACCTTCCAGAATTTTGTAATTCACGGTCACATTGTCTCCGGCCTTAAATTTCGGGAGATCTTTCCTGGTACTTAGCTGTTCGTGGACGAATGCAATAGCCGCGTTCATAACATAATTTTTGGGATGCAAAAGTAACAAGCTTTCCGGTAAAATCAAAAACTAATGTTCCATCTCTACCTGGCAACATTCACAGCGCGTTTTTCGCGAATAACAGTAACCTTGATCTGTCCCGGGTACGTCATTTCTGTTTGTATTTTCTGGGCGATTTCAAAACTCAGTTTATCACTGTCTCCGTCAGTAACCCGGTCTGATTCAACAATTACCCGTAATTCACGACCAGCCTGGATCGCATAGGCCTTTTCTACTCCAGGATAAGTGAGGGCGAGGTTTTCCAGGTCCTTGATCCTTTGAATATACTGCTGCATGATTTCACGACGAGCGCCTGGTCTGGCGCCACTGATCGCATCGCAGGCCTGGATGATTGGAGCAATTACATACTGCATTTCAACTTCGTCATGATGGGCACCAATGGCATTGACTACTGCTGGATTTTCGCCGTATTTTTCAGCTATTTTCATTCCCAGCAATGCGTGGCTCAATTCTGTTTCTTCATCTGGTACTTTGCCGATATCGTGTAATAATCCGGCCCGTTTGGCCAGTTTTGGGTTAAGGCCCAGTTCAGAAGCCATAATAGCACAAAGGTTCGCTACTTCCCGGCTATGCATGAGAAGGTTTTGTCCGTAAGACGAACGGAAACGCATTTTACCCACAATCCTGACAAGTTCTTTATGTAAACCGTGAATTCCGAGTTCGATAACGGTCCTTTCACCTATTTCTATTACCTGTTCTTCTATTTGTCTTTTCGTTTTATCAACCACTTCTTCAATTCGGGCAGGATGAATACGGCCATCCGCCACTAAACGCTGCAGAGACAGCCGGGCAATTTCCCTTCGAAGCGGATCAAATGATGAAAGTACGATGGCTTCAGGGGTATCGTCAACAATCAGGTCCACGCCGGTAGCAGCTTCCAGGGCCCGGATATTTCTTCCTTCCCTTCCGATGATCTGCCCTTTAATTTCATCGCTTTCAAGGTTGAAAACCGTAATGGAATTTTCTATTGCCTGCTCGGCAGCCGTACGCTGTATACTTTGAATAATAATTTTACGGGCTTCTTTATTGGCTTTCTGACGCGCGTCATCAATAATTTCCTGTTGAAGGGCAAGTGCCTGGGTATGAGCTTCCTGTTTCAGACTTTCTATAAGCTGAGCCTTGGCTTCTTCACCAGTCAGGCCGGCTATTTTTTCAAGTCTACGGATATGCTCTTCCTGATGTTTTTCGAGTTCGGTACGTTTAAAGTTCACGACATCGATCTGGCGGTTCAGATTTTCTTTAATGGCATCGTTTTCCTTGACCTGTTTATCAAGCTGTTCCAGCCTTTGGGTAGTACCCTGTTCTTTCTGTTTAATCCGAATTTCAGAATCAGCCAGTCGCCTGTTTCTTTCCAGTACTTCCTTTTCGTGTTCTGATTTCAGCTGTACAAACCGCTCCTTGGCTTCCAGCAGTTTTTCTTTTTTAAGGGTTTCGGCGGATAATTGGGCATCCGAAAGGATTTTTTGTGATTGCAGGTTGGCTTCATCTACTTGTTTACGGGTATTTTTTGAAAAAATAAACTTACCCGCCAGAACACCAACAATAAGACCTATGACAGCAATTATAATGGATATAATGGTTGAATCCATGGAAACTTGAGTTTAGAATGTTCAGAATCATATTTTTATCATCCATGAGGCAGAGGGGATGGGTAGCGAAGATAAGGTATTTTGGGCAGGGGGAGCCCCTTATGGCTATGACAGAGTTTTATCCAGAAGTTCTTCAAGTTTACCAAGCATATCAGAGAAATCAGGTGAAGCCTCATTCCCGGATTGGGGATTTGTCTGTGTAGCATACCAGAGTATCACCATCGAAGCATAATCCTGCATATCTTTTCCAGCGAATTGGGTCTTAAATTCAATGATTTTATCATTTATTGTTTTAAGGGTACTCCGGACAGCACCCTCGTCTTCAGGTTTTATGCGTATCCGGTAGGACCGGTCCCCTATAATGATATTTATTGGGATAAGCTCTTGCATGTCTCGAATTCTTGTTTTAACTTTAAAATTACCTCCGGGTAGGGTTTGTTCGAAGATAAGTTGTTTTGAAGAATTTTACCGGGGCTAAAGTTTCATTAATCCAATCCAAATCCAGTACCTATGTTCCTAAAGATCAAATCACCGACTTTCATTGATCGCCTGAGTCTAGAGATCAATCAAACACAAAAATCATTATTGAGGGCCGTATTAAAAGACGATAGCGGCATTATCTGCAGCGTTTTGCAAAAAGAACTCAGTTTCGGCCAGCAGTTTCTTGACTGGGAAGGCCTTAATGAACTTCCATATGGAGTGTATACACTGGAAGTTTCACAGGGTGCAGATGAAATGAAAATGCGTCTCGTAAAGCGCGTCTGAATTTGGTCATTCCTGCAACAGGGCGATACATTTATCTATCTCCCTGACGTATTTATTTAGTCTTTTCTCAAGCATTTTTTTATCAGCTTCTTCCATGCCCCTGCCCGTTAACCTTTGAACTTCTGTCTGCTGCCGGTATTTATCCGCTTCGTGGGAGATATTTTCGCATCTGAGATTCGTTTTTTTCAGATCATCCTTAAGCCTTTCATTTTCTTTTTGTAGCACCTGGTACTGCTTCAACAATAACAGGATTTTTTCATGCACTCGTTTAAGCTGTTCTACTGGTTGTGTCATGAAATTTTATTTAAATAGTATTTAATTTTCCTATTTCCTGATCTCGGCTTTAAGTTCTTCTTCTGCTGTTTTCATTATCCTGTTCATCATCGCGTCAATATCCTTATCAGTTAAAGTTTTTTCATAATCCAGGAAAGTAAAACTGATAGCCATGGATTTTTTATCCTTTCCCAGTTTTTCGCTTTCAAAAATATCGAATAATTGAACCCTGCGCAATTTCTCCAGGCCAATACCAGTAACTGCCTTTTCTATTTTTTCAAAGGGAAGTGATTTCTCTACAATAAGTGCAAGATCTCTGTTTACAGGTACCTGCCTGGGTAATTCCGAAAACACGATGTTTTTCCTGCCAGCCAGATCTACCAGGTTATCCCAATAAATATCAGCAAAAAAAACGGGCTGGCGAATATCAAATTTCTGTAAAATGGTGCTATCCACTTCACCGGCGCTTAAAATAATTTTATTATCCTCCCTGATTTCAATGGCTCCCGATAATTTTTGATGGTTTAAAGGGAAAATTTCGCCATGAATCCCGGAAATGCTGCAAAGAGCAATGCATATTCCTTTCAGGTAATAAAAATCAATGGCAGCCGGTTTTCCTTTCCAGTTTTCAGGTTGCTGGTTTCCTGTCAAGTACAGGCAACAATGATTGATCTCATTATATTGGCCAGGCTGGCTGGTTTCGTAAGTTTTCCCAAACTCAAAAAAACGCAGGTCGTTATTTTTACGATTCAGGTTCCAGGAAATACTTTCCAAACCCGTCTCAAGCAATGAGGGTCGCATAATGTTCTGATCAGCACTCAGATTGTTGATCATTTTTACTGCGGTTTGCAGTTCCGTTTCCGCGAAATAAGTACTATTGGTAATGGAATTAGTGAAGATTTCATTAAACCCGATGCCAACCAGGAATCCCGCGATTTTCTCCTGCATGGCCGCCTGCTCCCTTTCTGATTCAACCGATGGAGAGATGTTGATATTTCCCGGGATTTCTATATGGTCGAACCCGTCAATCCGCATAATTTCTTCTACCAGGTCTGCCGGTAATTGCACATCCGGCTTGTGAAATGGAACAGCAATGAGAAGGTCGTCAGGTCCCTCACGGAGAATGTCGAAACCCAAAGCCAGCAGAATATTTTTTACGGCAACGGAATGGTAGTTCTTTCCGCTGAGTTTTTTGAGATAATGATATTTCAGAAGGACCTGAGTTTTAGGAAATGGTTCGGGATAAAGATCCTGAATGGGCGAACTTATTTTTCCGCCTGCATACTCACGGATCAGACTGGCTGCTCTTTTCAGAGCATTAACAGTTCCGGAAATATCCATGCCCTTTTCAAAATGTATGGCTGCTTCGGTACGCAGTCCATGCCGGAAAGAAGTTCTTCTGATAGCTGAGGGATTAAACCAGGCGGATTCCAGGAACAAATCGGTACTCGTATTTTTTATACCGCTGTTTAAACCTCCAAAAACGCCGGCAATACAAATAGGTCCCTCTGCATCACAGATCATCAGGTCTGCAGCATCCAGTTTTCTCTCTTTCTCGTCGAGTGTAATAAAATCCGTACCTGCAGGAAGATTTTTAATAATAATTTTATTCCCTCTTATTTCATTTGCATCATAAGCATGAAGAGGCTGACCCGTTTCCTGTAAAACAAAATTTGTTATATCAACCACATTATTGATGGGCCGGATGCCGATCGCTTTTAATTTTTCCTGCATCCATTGGGGAGATTCTCCAATGCGGATACCCGTCATTGTTAAACCGGAATAACGGGCGCAGTCTTTTCTGTTTATCAGTTCTATTTTTATTTCCTTTCCCTTTGCTTCAGTCACAATGGACGGAACAACGGGAAGTTTAACGTGATAATCTTTTTTATCCTGATGAGAAAGAAAGGCGCAAAGATCCCTGGCCACCCCCATATGACTCATGGCATCCATATGGTTGGGAGTGAGTCCTATTTCATAAATAAAATCTGAATAGGGTTTAAAGTAATCCGATGCCGGAAGCCCTGGGCGTAACTTTCCTGGCAGAACAATAATGCCTGCATGATCTTTTCCAAGACCGATTTCGTCTTCGGCACACAACATACCATGGCTCTCCACTCCCCGGATTTTTGCGGCTTTTATTTGAAGAGAATCTCCGGATACAGGATACAATATGGAACCCACCAGGGCAACAACAACTTTTTGTCCCGCCGCAACATTACTGGCGCCACAAACGATTTGAAGATTTTCTTTCGAACCAATATTTACCTGTGTAATTTTTAATTTATCCGCATTGGGATGTGATTCGACGGAAATTACTTCACCTATAACCAGCCCCTCCATGCCACCCCGAACGGATGAATATGGATGAACTGATTCCACTTCAAGACCGACAGATGTGAGAATTCGGGAAACCTGTTCTGGTTTGGGTTTTTGTATGAGATTATCAGGTAAATAGTCGCAAAGCCAGTTGTAACTGATGGTCATTTAGTGAAAGACTTTAATGGCAAAGATACTTTTTTACGCTGAACGCTTAACGCTGAACGCTTAACGCGTAACGCTTAACGCAATAAATTGCGGTGGGCGCCGATGACTTGCTAATTTTCCATTTTAATTTGTAAAATAAGTTTAGTTTATCAATCATATGACATCATAGAATTGCGTTTAAGAATGGCGTTCCACGTTAAGCCTTCCTTGTTAAGCGTAACAAGCAGACTATAATTAAATGTTAATCGTTCTAATTATCTTATACTTTCAACCCTTATATCCTTCATACCTGTGTGATTAACCAATGAAATTTCAAACATGAAAAACTTATATCTCCTATTAGCTGCCAGCTTTTTCATCGCTTCCTGCGGACCTACACATGTCGTAGTTCAGTCAGATTCTTATCAGCCGGCTCCTGCACCGGCTCCGGTGGAAGACGTGTCCTATCAGTCATTCTATGACCAGTTGTCTCCGTATGGAAACTGGATAAATTATCCCGGATACGGTTATGTCTGGATGCCCAATGCCGGTCCTGATTTCAGGCCGTATTCTACCAACGGAAACTGGATTTATACTGATGCCGGATGGACCTGGGCTTCGAACTATAGCTGGGGGTGGGCACCATTCCATTATGGCCGTTGGTTTTATGAAGACGGCTATGGCTGGATGTGGATGCCCGGTAACGAATGGGCTCCGGCCTGGGTAAGCTGGAGAGGAAGTGGTGATTATTATGGCTGGGCCCCGATAGGTCCAAGGACTTCTGTAGATGTAGCACTCAACAGCTATGCACCACCAGCTTATTATTGGAATTTTGTTCCCCGCCAGTATATAGGAAATCCGGGATGGCATAATTACAATGTGGAAGTGAACAGAAACGTAACAATAATCAACAATACAACCATAATCAATAACTATAGCGGAACGAACAGAAGCCGGTACGCATATGCGCCCGGACCAGATCCTAATGAAGTTAGAAGGGTAAGCGGGAATAATTTTACGCCAGTACAACTCAGGGAAGCAAATACACCCGGGGAAAGAGTTTCGGGCTCTCAGTATATGATTTATCAGCCAAGAGTAAACGCTACGCCGGCTGTCCGTAACGATGCATCAGGAAGACCGTCAACTCCTCCTGCTCCGACACATTATGAGTCATTCAATAATCTGCATCCTTCACCGCAATATCCAAATTATAATCAGTCAAACAATAATCCCCATCCTGCAAATAACAACAGGCAGGTAACGCAAAGTCCTTCTGGAAATCAACCTCAAAATAATCAACCTGCATATGGTAACAGGCCTGTAACGCAGACCCCTGCAGGAAATCAGCCTGTAATAAACCCGCCTGCAAATAATAATAACAGGCCTTCTGCTCAAAACAATGCAAATAATCAGCCTGCAATGCAGAATCCCGTAAATAACCAACCGGGAAATAACCGTCCAACAAATAATGCCAGAACCGACAACGCAAATCCCAATACAAATCAACAGTCGGCACAAACTAATCAACCGGTAAAGCCTAATATGAATGCAAACCGTTCTTATCAATCAACACCCAACAACCATGCAAATCAAAATAATTCAGGGGCGCAGTCTTCTAACGTAAATCATACGCAAACTACCGGGCGGCCCTCTGCAAATCATAACCCGAATAATGGGCATCCGGGTCAAAAACCAACACCGGCTGGCAATAAACCGGTACCAAAACCAGTTGCGCCTGATCAAAAACCAGATGATAAAACTAAAACCAGGGAAGCAAATTAATATTCAAAAAAGAACAGGCTAATAATTCAATCCCCCACAGTTCGTACTGTGGGGATTTTTTTACCAACTGTTAATGTTTTCTTTTTTACTTAACAAAATATTTGCAGATAAATCTTTGTACACAGCTCGTGTGTATTTCATTCGCCGGAAAGCGAAAAACTTTTTTAAATTGTGGATAGCCCATTCAAATTGGTGTATAAGCCGGTGAACGCTGTTAACAAGACTGTGTATAAGGGCTTAACAAAATAAAAAAATGAAAACAGATTTTACTCGATTTAATGGTCTTTATATTCGCCCTCCCGATATTGTTTGGTAATATTCGGATCATTAGCGTAACAATTTCTTAATTAAGGCCTGCTGGCGATAGCGCCATACAAATTCTGACTGATACATGGAGCTTACCAATTTGAACAAAGACCGCAAGTTTAGACGCAAATCGCCAATCGATATCAGTACCATGATGTTTGGTAAGGTTCCTCCGCAGGCCAGGGAACTGGAAGAAGCTGTATTGGGGGCTATCATGCTCGAAAAAACAGCTTTTGACACGGTCATTGAAATTCTGAAGCCGGAATGTTTTTATGTTGAGAGCCACCAGCATATTTATCTGGCCATGCAATCCCTTGCCCAGAAAAGTCAGCCGATTGATATGCTGACTGTAGTGGAAGAGCTCCGTTTCCGTGAAGAACTGGAAATGTCCGGAGGCGCCTATTATATCACCCGACTTACAAATTCTGTTGTTTCGGCTGCCAATATCGATGCACATGC
>DATHNR010000424.1:0-5981 GCA_035485835.1 Puia sp. | reverse complement strand
TTCTCCTGTTATAAAATTTGCCCTTCCTGCTGTACAACTTGCTTCTGCATAATAGTCGGTAAATAACATCCCGCCTTTGGCGAGCTTATCAAGATTTGGAGTTCGTCCTGCCATCATACCTCTGCTGTACGCTCCTATATTCCATATACCGATATCATCACCCATGATGACGACTATATTTGGTTTTTTCTGTGCTTCGGAGGGTACTGCAAAAAATATTAATAACATCGCAGGCGCTATTTTTAATACTTCAATAAATTTTTTCTTAAGACTTCGCATATGTATTTGATTTTGGTGATTAAAAACAATGAATAAGAAAGAAGGAATTTGTATTAAATGGTGAAAGGATCAGTAAGGTATGATTAAACCTGTCCCTTTGAATTGTTATACGGTAAAAAGAACAGTTTAACTGTTAAATAGCAGCAGTAAAAAGACCCCGAATTTTAAAACTACTGAATTAATTTTCAGTGAATTCTTAAAACATAAATCCTATACTAACTGCATAACGGAATCCGATTGCAGGAAATTTTTGAGATGCCGATCCGCTTGAATATACGCTCCTGGAACTGGATAAATCACTGAGCAGGGGAAATTTCGCTTTCAACGCATCCAACACGGCCTGCAAAGTTTCATTTTGTGTTTGGCCATCCAGTTCTCCGTTAATATTCGCTTTAAAAGTATAATAAGTAAAAGAAGGCCCAAACATTTCAGCATCTACAATAAATCTTTTTGCAATTACGAACTGATAACCCAGTTCAAAGCCTATATTCAAAAGATCGATACGGGTACTCAGATTTGCAGACTGGGATCCACTGGAATCAGTATGTGTGAGTGTATTATTTGCACTAAAATCGTAGTAGCTCAGATACGGCGCCAGGTAAATTCCATGAGGAGCTTCGTATTTATTTTCTTTTGGCAAATAGAACCTGAACTCAGCACCAATCGAATATCCATTCTTATTCCGCGAATCAGTTAAATTCGTATTGCTTAAATTCAAATCCAGCTTTAAAGGAAACTGGTTATATCCCCCGAATACATAAATACTATGATTTGGATTTAATATCCTTTCGTACCCCATATGGAATGAATTTGGATATAAGAGCCAGGATGAAACACTCAACTTTATGATATTCGGATAATTTATTTTTCCCTTTAATGTAGTATCCTTCATTTGTCCAAAAGAGTAATAACTGATTAATAAGAATAGTACAGTTGCGATAAATAAGCGGAAATTTATATGGAAGAGTTTTCCTATTAATTCTTTCATTTTAAAAATTTTATTTTTTACAATCCATATAGTTCGCAACGTTCAACTATGTCAGTGTAACTGAATTCAAATATTTATAAAATAAAAAGCGGACTGCCATTAAATGCAGTCCGCTTATAACTGCCCATAGATATTTATTATTTAGTCGGCACCACCTCCTGTCTTTGGCATATGTGCAGGATCTAAAGCAGGCACCGGATTACCTGGATTCTGCAGATTTGGTTGCAAATCATTGGAAGCACCACCCGGAAATCTTTTGATACTTGGATATTTCATGATGGACTGATCGAAGGCAACGACTACCGGATAAATTAAAGACAAAATCCATCCATTATCCTGTCCCGCATATTTTCCCGGAGATGTAGTCGTATTTCGCATTGGCGCGGCCCCGTTGAAGGTCATATCGTATTTTTCATAAGGATCCATTGTAAGACAATAAAGAGACCCAATACCACCCAGATTTTGTTGTGAACCCAGCCAGGAATCTTTAGACGTCCATAAATATTTCCAAGCGATTTTCAGATTTGGATCATTCGGATCGCCGGCAATATCAACACGCGCACCATTAAAAGCTTCACCATCTATATAAACCCAGTTATTGCGGGCCGAATGCAGAGATTTTCCTAATATATATGCACTGTTATCTATTCCGTCAAAGTAAATCGGTTTGCCGTCATTGTCCTTCCATTCACCCTGTGGAGGCGGAGTGAGTCCAACCATGGAAGCCAGTGTTGACCATGCATCAATATGCGACATCATCTCATCATATCTTACTCCGGCCGGAATTTTTCCAGGCCACCACATGAGGCCAGGCACTCGCCAGCCGGCCTCGAATCCAGAACCCTTTTCACCCCGGAATGGAGTGGTGCCTGCATCCGGGTAGGCATCCAGCCATGCACCATTGTCTGCTGTTAAGATAACAATGGTATTAGGTGCCACCTGTCTGACAACTTCCATAATACGCCCGATATTATCATCCAGTTCCATCTGCGCATCAGAATAATTACCCAGGTGAGATTTACCTTTAAATTTCGCGGAAGGATTATTCGGATTATGCATTTTCATGAAATTGACATCCATGAAAAAAGGATTTGATGAACCTGCATGTGCCTTGATATATTCGATCGCGGAATTAGCCTGCCTGACATCAAATTCTGCCAGATAATCATAAGTAATTTCTGAAACTTTCACAGCAGGTTTGCCAGCTGATCCTTCCCATTCAAACCTGTTTACAATATCATTATAAGCTGCCAGGTATTCAGGATTATAAGAAGGAAACCAGGGATGCATAAAAAACTCTGTATTACTATATGAATAGACGCCTGGATAGTAGGCAGCAAATTCTTTCATTTCATCGAACCCATGTTCTATCGGATAGAATTTTGGCTGGTCACCCAAATGCCATTTTCCGGAAAAATAAGTCGTATATCCATTTTTCTTAAAGAATTCGGCGATAGTGGGTGTGGATTTCGTTAGTCCATTTTCATCGCCGGGTGCAACCACAACTGAAAGTGCGGAGCGAATCGGAATTCTACCTGTAATAAAAGAACATCGTCCCGCAGTACAGCTAGCCTGACCGTACCAACTTGTAAATACAGCTCCTTCTTTAGCCATTCGATCAATATTCGGAGTCGCATGACCCAAAGCCTGTCCTCCACCTGACATGTAACCGAAATCCCCCCATCCGGTATCGTCTGTCATCAGGATTAAAATATTCGGTTTCTTTCCTGATTGAGCGTTGCTCCCAATAAACCATACTGCCAAAAGCAATAAAGTAAAAATTGATTTTTTTTTCATGATAAAAGTCATTGAGTGTTAGTTTAATGTAAATGATTACCATTTCCACACGGATAGAATTAACCTGCATTTCAATTTTGGGATAGAATCGGGATAGAAAATATCATTTAATCATTTTTTATTTTGGCATACGTATATATTTTAATTATGAATGAATTTGATTTTATAGTCAAGCGTTTTATTACGGAGTTTAAGTAATTGCTCCATAAACAGTTTTCTCCAGCGTACCGAGCGCATCATAGGCGCCTGTTACTAATTGAAATTCATCTGAATCCATAAACCTTAGCAGAGAACGCTCATTTTTCCAGATAGAAAAAAAATAATAATGCCCTGTAATATGTACATCTGCCGCGAGTCCGCGCTCAATACATTCGGCCGGAAGCTGGTTAAATACAAAACGGATCGTTTGCTCAAATTCCTTTTCTTTATTTCTTGCTACGTCCCCGGATATTTCTAAAAAATGAGCGTTATTCATGTCATTCATGTTTTCAGGTCTTTTGTTTTTTCAAACAAATGCAGAAAAAAATCTGGAATAGGTTAATCGAATTACCAGGAAATACAGGAAAAAATCAGACGGAATGGATACTAAATTAAAGAGGGCGACATAAGACTAATCCAGTGTCGTTTTCTAAATCTGTGCCAATTATAAAAATGAATGGAATTCCCCGCTTAAAGCATTGATTGATACTTGTAAGAAAAAATAATTGAAAAAAAACGCAGCTGATTTTCTGAGCAGATTACTAACTAAATATCAAAAGATCACGAAATATCGTTATTAAGATCACTAAAGAATATGCTGTTTAGAGATTCCCGGAAGTCTCTTTGGTTTTCCTTATGATGTTTAATTTTTTCATCCGGGAACGAAGTGTGTTTGGATTCATGGCAAGGATCTCTGCTGCTCCGCCCTCACCATTAATTCTCCAGTTGCACTCTGCGAGCACTTTCAGAATATGATCTTTTTCTATAAGTTCCAACGACGAAGCAGTGTGGTTGAGTGGCCGGAATTCGTCTATATTAAAATAGGAAGGATCTAATTTCAGCGTATTGGTTATACTTGAGATGACTGCCCGTTCAATTACATTCTTTAATTCCCTGATATTACCCGGCCAGGAATATTCCTGCAAATGATTGATATCCGCTTTGGAAATGTTTTCAAATCGCTTACCATGTTTTTTGGCTTCCCTCTCAATAAAATAATGTACCAGCATGGGGATATCTTCCTTTCTGTTTCGTAAGGAGGGAATGGTAATGGGGAAAACATTTAAACGGTAAAACAGGTCATTTCTAAACCTGCCTTCCCTGATTTCCTTTCCAAGATCACGGTTGGTGGCGGCGATTATCCTAACATCCACTTTAAGTGTTTGCTGGCCCCCTATTCTTTCAAATTCCCCGCTTTGTAATACCCTTAAAAGTTTTGGCTGTAAATTGATTGGCAATTCACCTAGTTCATCAAGGAAAATAGTTCCGCCATTTGCCATTTCAAATCTTCCTTTCCTATGCTGAATTGCTCCTGTAAAAGCACCTTTCTCATGGCCGAATAACTCATCTTCTATCAAATCCGCCGGTAATACACTGCAATTGACTTTTACAAAAGGAAGTGAATTCCGCAGGCTGGTTTTCTGAATCAGATCTGCGAATAATTCTTTGCCCACGCCTGTTTCGCCTTCCAACAAAACGGCTGCATTTGTCTGTGCCACTTGTTTTGCTTTCTGAATAGCGTATGTAATTGCTTTGCTAGTACCTATGATTTCTAAATGTATCCATTCCTGAATAGGTTCTCCGTTCAAATTCAGATTTTCTTTCTCGAGTTCAGCTTTCAAATCCATTATTTGCAAAATGGATTTTTCCTGTTCTGATATGTCAGTCCCGATACTGATACTACCATTCACTTTCCCTTCATCATCATAATGAACGAGGTTGCTCCAGCTGATAATTTTTATGTCGCCGTTTTTACAAATAATATCACTTTTATGATAGTGGGTATTTTCTTCTTTTAATATGATCTTTTGAAAATGTGCTTTTCGAACAGATGTTTCGCCATCCGGCAGATAATGATCAAACCAATTTTTGCCAATCATGTCTGAAATATCTGTATACCCCATCAGCCTGACCGCATAAGGATTGATATATTTAATATTTCCCTCTTTATCCAGGTTTACAAAAATAGTCTGGGTATTTTCCATAAGTGAGTCCCATCTGATATCCCTTGATCTCAAGGATCTCTTAAGCTGGAATCTTTCGTTTGCGTTTGTCCGGAGACGAACACCCATAAGCAGAATAAATGCAAGGGGGTAAAGGTTAATCGGGTAGAAAATTTTGGCATGAATCATTTTACCAAAATAATTATCAGAAAACTGGTTGATGGCAGTAGGAAGGTAAAATAAAAGGTAAATGACAAATGCGAAAAAAAGCCATCCTGATTTGGATTTTTCGCCTGATCTGTATTGAAAACCTAGTGCTATAAATCCATGTAAAACTGTTAGTCCCAGAGGCAGAATGGTTATTGTAAACCAGAGCGGCTGATTGCTGTCCTTCGTGGTAAAGGCCATTGTCAGATAACCAAACAAAAATAATATGCTCGATAAAAAAGGGAGTAGTTTTTTTTTATAATCTGTATATAATAATACAAACCAAGGCATAATGCCGGCATATAAAAAATTAAAAACCCTTTTAATAATTACTGTACCTGAATAAGGTGCTCTGTCGACCCAAACAAAACCCAGTGGTGGAATGATGAAAAATACAAATAGAGAAATACACATGATACCAAAAACCAGGTCTATCTTTTCACCATCCTTACTCAATCCTTCAGTGAGGCTTGCGGAACCCATGGCCAGAGAGATGCCAGCCGTTATAAGGGCGATGACCAGAAGGAAAAACTCCATGACGATTCAATTAGGATAAGAAATTAAATATA
>DATHNR010000423.1:0-11818 GCA_035485835.1 Puia sp. | reverse complement strand
TGCAGAACTGGGAATACAATACAGCCGAAATTCCGACAATGGCCCGCTCGGTGTAAAAAATGGCGCCCTGAGCAATAGTTCTTCCGACTACCTCACTTCAGTAAGTATGAACTGGGAAATAGATATATGGGGGAAGATCAGTCGTCAGAAAGAAGCCAGTATGGCAAATTATCTCCAGACTTACGAAGCAGCAAAAGCCGTACAGACAAGACTCGTAGCAGATATAGCACAGGGTTATTTTAGTTTGCTCATGCTGGATCAGCAGCTACTGGAAACAAAAAATACGCTCGCCCTTACAACAGATTTTGTAAAACTTACCCGTTTGCTTTTTGATGCGGGGGAAGTTACTTATCTCGCCATACAACAGGCTCAGTCGCAAATGCTGGCGACGGCACAACTTGTTCCAATGATAGAGCAGGCTATCCAGATACAGGAAAACAGCCTGCAATTACTCACGGGTAATCTTCCCGGAGCGATTCACCGGGATGTTGTTTTAACTGATATTCATTTCAACGATTCACTTGCAACGGGTGTACCTGTTGCAATTTTAAACCGCAGGCCCGATGTGCGTGCCAATGAAATGTCACTGGTGAAAGCAAACGCACAGGTTGGGATCAGTCAGGCAAATATGTATCCGGCATTGACGCTGACAGCAGGAACAGGTTTTGAATCTTTAAAAGGAAGTAACTGGTTTAATATTCCGGGGTCTTTGTTCGGACTGGCGGGTGGAACCCTGATCCAGCCTGTTTTACAGGGCAGACAACTGAAAACCCAATTCGAAATTGCGAAACAGCAAAGAGAACAGGCAGTTATACAATTCAGGGAGTCGGTACTGAATGCATCCATTGAAGTTTCCAACGCACTTATACAGGTGAATAAATTGAAAGAACAGGAGATTTTTGCCAGGCAAAGAACCGATACGCTCTCCGCTGCGGTAGGCAACGCACAATTATTATTTAAAAACGATTTGGCAAATTATCTTGAAGTGATTACAGCCCAGCAAACCGCGCTGGATGCACAGTTAAGCCTTGCTTTTATTCAAAGGGCCGAACTGAATGCACGGGTTGAATTGTACAGATCCCTGGGCGGCGGATGGAAATAAGCCTTTGAATTATTATTTTCATATCCAAATCACCGGATATGAACAGACGAAAATTTCTTCGCAAAGGATCGTTGACTGGATTAGGACTTACTACGGTTGGCGGTTGGTCCGCCTACGCTTCACTTCGGCGGACGGAGCGGTTGGCGGTTGGCGGTAATTCTAATGAAAATAATTCTTCAGACATATCGGAAGAAACACCCGCGCTGGATTTAGAAGAAATAACTGTTGCTGACCTTCAAAAAAAAATGGAGAGCGGAGAACAGACTTCTGTATCAATAACAAATGCATATCTCGCACGTATAGAAAAAATTGACCGCAGTGGACCGGCGCTGAATTCTATCATTGAGCTGAATCCTGATGCATTAAAAATTGCCGCATCGCTCGACAATGAAAGAAAACAGGGAAAGATTCGCGGTCCCCTGCATGGAATTCCGATTCTTATAAAAGACAATATCAATTCAGGAGATCAGATGCTGACAACGGCAGGATCGCTTGCGCTGATGGGTAACCGGGCAAAGGAAGATGCGTTCATACTTAAACAATTGAGAAAAGCCGGTGTGGTTTTATTGGGAAAAACAAATCTCAGCGAATGGGCGAATTTCCGTTCATCTCATTCCTGTAGTGGTTGGAGCAGCCGGGGTGGCCAATCTAAATGCCCCTACATTCTCGATAGAAATCCATCGGGATCCAGTGCTGGCTCAGGTGCTGCTACTGCAGCGAGTCTCTGTACCATAAGCGTAGGAACAGAAACCGACGGATCTGTTGTTTCACCTGCTTCAGTAAACGGCCTTGTAGGCATCAAACCTACCGTGGGACTCTGGAGTCGTACGGGCATCATTCCTATTTCCGCAACGCAGGATACAGCAGGACCCATGGCACGAACAGTTGGTGATGCCGCATTATTGCTTGGAGCTGGAATTGGTGTAGATGAAGCGGATCCGGTTACTAAGGAAAGCACAGGCAAATCTTTATATGATTATTCACCTTATCTGAAAAAGGATGGTTTAAAAGGAAAACGCATAGGAGTTGAGAAAGCACACTTTACGGAAAACCCGGACCTGGTAGCCCTTCTGCGTGTAGCGATAGCTGTTATGGAAGCTCAGGGGGCAGTCATAGTAGAAGTAGATGTGTTAGGCGCTTTGAAATTATTGGGTCATTCTGAATACCAGGTGCTGCTCTATGAATTTAAAGACGGGTTGAATAAATACCTCGCATCAGCAAATGGGCAGGTAAAATCTTTAAAAGAATTAATTGCTTTTGACCTGCAGAATGAAAAAAAGCTGATGCCTTTTTTCAAACAGGAAATCCTTGTTGAAAGCGAAGACAAAAGTGGCTTGGATAGTAAAGAATACCTTGATTCATTAGAAAACACAACGGGTTTCAGGAAAACCATCCTGGATTTAATGTCTGACAACAAACTGGATGCACTCTCGGGATTTACAAACGGACCTGCATGTTGTATCGACCTGGCGAATGGAGATTATGAAAACGGACCTTCATTGTCCACGCCTGCTGCCATAACAGGTTTTCCGCACATAACGGTTCCGATGGGATTATTTCATGGTTTGCCAATCGGGGTCTCATTTTATGGAGCTCCCTATACCGAACCCGCACTGATATCAATGGCATATGCATTTGAACAGGCTTCTTTAAAAAGAACCAAACCTTCTTACCTAAAAGAACTTCTATAAATTAAACAAACCTATATATGCACTATCGGTTACTTCCTTTCCATCTTCCGAAATAAATCCTAAATAGGAATGAACCTGGTTCGCAAATAATTTAGACACATCAATAGAACAATTGCCTGAACTTCTCATAGACAGATTCAGCTTTTTAATCCATTGTTTTTTTTCTTCATTAAATACTGCCACGAATGCCATGTCTGTTGGCTTTGCCTTCCCTTTTCCACTGTTGTCTGTCCAGCTGAATTTGAGAATTCCAGTTTCTGAGGAAGTAACAGAAGGCGTTGTAACGTTGGGAAGATCTCCCCGGCTGATGAGTACCATGGGATAATCAACATTATATTCCGGATAAACACCTGCAATTGCATTTTTTACATTGTATGAAAATGCTTTATTGTAGCCCGTCATTTGAAATGCAAGGTTATTAAAAGTCACGTTCAGCAAAGAAACCAGTGGATTCAGGAAAGCATTCATCAACCTGAACTTAGCATGTTGCTGCAATTGCAATGGGGAGGGACCGCCTTTTCTTTGAGAAGGCAGCCCTCGCATTACGGCCTTATTTTTCCATTTATATCCAACAACTGTCCCGACTTTACCCGAAAAAGGACCATTGATGCCATTATATAGTATCGCCATAATCCTGGTTTTTAGAGTTTGATGAAATAATATATAAATCTAGGTTTTCTTTTTTACTGAACCTTATTTCAGCCGTAAATAATATGATTATTATATGAATTTCATTAGATTATTAGTTTGTATTCATTGGACTTAATCCATATAATGTCCATATAATACCCCCAGAACGTACTTATAAAATATAATATGGTTTGGACGCTATTACATATTTAAACTCCCTTTATTCTCTTATCCCTTAAAAGTTCTATTACCCCCAGTAGAAAGTAACTCTCTCACCATTAAGTTTCCATTGCTCTGGCCTGGGATTAGTCATCCAGTCGATTGGTTCTGCCAGGGGTTGGACTTTTGCAGCTGCTTTAAAAGCTTCCCGGATATATTTCTTTTGTTCTTCTCCCAATGCTTCGGGTTGGGCGGATATAAAAAGGGGGGCGCTGCTTTCTGCGAGCAATCGTAGCCATTGTTTATTTTTTTCCCATGGAATTCTGGTAGTAAGACCTACGCAGTCTCCGTCAGCCGCATAAAAAGTGTTGTGTTGAGGTAACCGAAAACCCAGCGTATTTACTCCCATCTTCAATGTACGTGACCATTCATTTCCACTTGTATCATCACCGATCCGATTGAGCTCAAATATTCCGGCAGACAAATGACTGAATGTATTACACCCGATCAGGTACATATCGAGAGATCCTGCACGAATGGTTTTATATAAAAAAAGAATGATCTCTGCATTGGTTATGCTTCGGTCCTGAAAATGCCAGCCGGGAACGGTCATCGTTTCACTCATTTCAAATCCCCATCTGCCAAAAAAATCGTAGCTCGTATAATCGTGTTTTACAAGATGGAATCCCCAGGATTCATAGAGACTGATTGTATTTCCGATGCGCTGTAGATTTTCAGGGATTGTCGGATCCAGGTATCTTTCTTTTGGATCTTTCTGATCACTACGGATAGGGATAAGCGCTGAAGGTTTATCCTTCGCGTTAGCAAGTAGTGGACGGGTCCAGATTCCTGGTCGCATGCCCAGCGAAGTTATTTCTGAGGCAATGACATTCATGTCTCCGAATTTATCATTGCCACGGGTGAAATCGTCGCCCCAGCAATATTCGTCTTCGGTTTTAGCCGGTTTCACCGA
Source organism: Puia sp. (assembly GCA_035485835.1). Classification (GTDB taxonomy): domain Bacteria; phylum Bacteroidota; class Bacteroidia; order Chitinophagales; family Chitinophagaceae; genus Puia. Next base: position 7,263 of record DATHNR010000423.1, on the reverse strand, counting down.
CCAGCCCATATCTATTACTGAAAAAGGTGGATTGGAAGGATTGTTTACAAGGTTCGCCATCGTTCGGGTATGATCCAATATCAAATCGCGCGAATTATTTCCATATGCGAAATACCAATCGTTGATACCGTAAACAGGTTTTGCGGGAAGTCTTGGATTTGGGCACATCATTTTGCAAAAACGGATATCGGTATGCCATGCATTTTCACCATTGAGACTTTCTGTTGTAATAATATCGGCCGCATGCAGGGTTCGCTCACCCAATAATACACCAGCACCTCCGGAATTTGTATCCAGGAAAAGTTCTAATGCATCGGGGGAAATTTGCCATGAACAAAAACTATTGGCACCAGTTTTTACACCATATGCCTGGGTCAGGACCCCATCTGAAATCAGAAGGTACCAGGGCGAACGTTTTACAACCGGAGCTGGTGCCGGTGTCGTGGCTGTTGGTGAAGGAGATGGCGAAATAAAAGAAGGTGCTTCCCAATCCAGATCTCCATAGGATCTTTCCCATTGGTCTCCTAAAAATTTTGAGGTGGTGGGGTAGGGCTGTTTCCAACTGCATTTAATGAATTCCAATTCACGCCCGGGCGCATCCACAAACAATGCAAGGACTTCACCATTCAATTGGAATTTTACCTGGATATCTTCGTGTTTCCAAATTTCGTTTGAGCCTGCCAGTGAGATCCATTCGCCGATGCAACGAACAGAAACGGCATCCGGGAACCGAATAACCTTCATCTGATTTCCCGAGATTGGATCAATACGCGTAAATAAAAATGAAGCGGCAGATAATCCGGATACCTGTAAAAACTTTCTTCTTTGCACAGAGTGGATTTAATGAAAAGGGATATGCTGCCCTGTTAAATATAGCAACTATTTAAATTGAAAATATAATAGTAAAATGGTAGCGACAGTCATCACAATAAAGGTAATGCCACCCAGGATATTTGAGAACCTGCTATTCGTAAAATTGTTCATAATTTTTTTGTTATTCCCTATATGAAGGACCACGGCAATCATGACGGGGGAAGTTACCCCATAAAGAATAGCAGTATAGATAAGGGCACGCATTGGACTGATTCCCATTATATTTATCAGCAGCCCGATTACCAGGGATAATATTATTACTATATAAAAAGCACGGGCTTCATTAAATTTTTTATCGAGTCCTTCCTGCCATCCAAAAGATTCTGCGACAATATAGGAAAGTGAACCAGTAAGAACTGGAATCGCAAGAAATCCGGTGCCGATTACCCCTAACGCAAAACAGATATAAGAAAACTTTCCTGCCAGTGGAGCGAGAGCTTTTGCTGCCTGTTCAACTGTATCGATTTGATGGAGACCCGAATTATATAGCACAACGCCCGTTGTCAGAATAATAAAAAGCATTACCATATTGGAGGCAAACATGCCCGTGTTTACGTCAGCCGCCATATTTTGAAGAATACGTTTATCTACAACCACCTGTTTTTTTTGATGTTCAACATCCTCTGCTTCCATCGTGGCCTGCCAGAAAAAAAGATACGGAGAAATTGTAGTTCCTAAAATCGCCACCACCATTTCAATAAAATCTTTATTTAATTCGATATGGGGGACCAACGTAGAAATCAATACCTGTTTCCAATTTACATGGATAATGAAAGGAACAACGAGATATAGAAACATGGATAAACATAGCCATTTCAGTATACCTGCAATTTTCTGATAAGGGAATATGATGATGGTGACCATCATTATGATAGTGAATAGCAGGCTAAAAACAAAGGAGGGAATTTTTGGAAAAAGCAGGTTGGTGACCGCACCCATACCGGCAATATCTGCACCGATATTTAATACAATTGCAGGGACGCTGAAAATCAACATCGCCCAAAGAATAACCGGCGAATAATATTTTTTAAGGGTATGGGTAAGTCCCTGTGAAGTAACAATGCCAATCCTGGCACACATTCCCTGTATTGCGGCCATCAGCGGGAAAGTAAACAGGGACATCCAGAGAAGCCTAAGCCCGAAAGCTGCACCCGCCTGAGAATATGTGACTATACCGGATGGGTCGTCATCAGAAGCGCCGGTAATAAGACCAGGACCTAAAATTTTAAGAAATCTGCGAAGCCTTCCTTTTCTTTCCATTAAAGGTTGTCTCGCTTTTTGCGGGACAACCTTAAGATACAGATTCTTTAATTAACTGTAAAAGCTGTTGATTTTGGGGATCGGTTTTCCAATTGAATAAAATCCAGGATGATACTTGAAATAGCATCGAATTCAAGGAGGAATCCATCGTGACCGAAACCCGATGGAATCATATAGAGAAAAGCACCGGGAATATGTTCGGCAAGAAAAGCCTGTTCTTTTTCTGTAAATAACAAATCGAACTGGATACCGATGAGATGTGTTTTTGCTTTAATTTTTTTCAACGCAGCTGTTACACTTCCTCTTCCCCGACCAACCTGATGCGAATCCATGCTCTGCGATAAAAAATAATAGCTGAAAGCATTAAAACGTGCGGCCAGTTTTTCTCCCTGATAACGCTGATATGATTCACTTCTAAAAGAACTCAGTGAATTCAAATCCGCATCAACCTGATTGAAATTATACGTTTCCTGGTTACGATAAGAAAGAAGGGCTACACCTCTTGCTACTTTCATTCCATCCATGCCCGCCTGGGAATCATTATTTTTCCATGTAGGATCCAGTTCAATGCAATGTCGTTGTGATGCATTGAATGCTCTCGCCCAGGGCGAATGAAATGCATTCGTTGCTATCGGCACAATATGTTCGAACAACTCAGGATCATCTATGGCCCATTCCAATAATTGCTGACCACCCATTGATCCTCCGATACCAATTTTTATTTTGACGATCCCCAGAAAATCTTTCAATGGCTGATAAGCCCTGATCATGTCACGCGTTGTAAAAAAAGGAAAGCTGTGATAATAGGGTTCTCCCGTAAGCGGATTGATCGACAGCGGACCAAGACTGCCATAACAGCTACCCGGCATATTTACACAAACAATAAAAAAATGTTCGGGGTCAATCAAATGCCCGCTTCCCACAAGCCCCGGCCACCAGTCAACCGGATTGCTGTTGGCAGTTAAAGCGTGAAAGACCCAGACCACATTCGACTTGTCAGCATTCAGTTTACCCAATGCATGATATCCGAGGTGATAACCGGGTAACACGATTCCTGACTCCAGTTCAAAAGGAGCCTGATAAGAAAAAGTTTTGTGTGACAAACAGTTTTATTTTATGAAACAGCCACCGCTTGTTTTGATGACACTTTCTCAAAAGCCTGCTGGAAGTCTGCCTTGATATCTTCAATATGTTCAATACCTACGCTGATGCGCACCTGGTTTGGTTTTACCCCTGCAGCGAGTTGTTCATCTATGCTCAATTGTTCGTGCGTTGTGGAAGCAGGATGTATCACCAGTGTTTTAGCATCTCCCACATTGGCGAGATGGCTGGCCAGTTTCAGGTGGTCAATAAATTTTGCAGCATTTTCTTTTTCCCCTACCACACCAAAATTCAGGATACCACCAAAACCATTCTTCAGATATTTCTTTGCAAGTTCATTATACGGACTCGAAGCAAGTCCGGGATATTCTACAAATTCAACCTGCGGATGTTGCTCCAGCCATTTAGCTAATTCAAGTGCATTGTCAACATGTCTTTGTACACGCAATGCCAGTGTTTCGAGACCCTGTAATAAAAGGAACGAATTAAACGGACTTAATGAAGATCCGAAATCACGTAAACCTTCCACGCGTGCGCGGATTGCGAATGCAATATTCGGGAGGCCCAGTGGATTTCCTTCTCCGAAAATATCCCAGAATTTCAATCCATGATATCCTTCGGAAGGTTCTGTAAATCCCGGGAATTTTCCATTTCCCCAATTATAATTTCCTCCATCTACGATGACGCCTCCGATACTTGTTCCATGTCCCCCGATCCATTTTGTAGCAGATTCCACTACTACATTCGCGCCATGCTCAAAGGGACGGAAAAGATAACCTGCTGTTCCAAAAGTATTGTCAACTATTAACGGAAGATCATGTTTGCGTGCCAGTGCAGCGATTTTTTCAAAATCAGGAATATTCAACCTTGGGTTGCCAATGGTTTCGAGGTAAATGGCCTTGGTTTTTTTATCGATGTGCTGCTCAAAACTTTCAGCATCATCACCATCAGCAAAGCGTGCTTCAATACCCAGCTTCTTTAATGTTACTTTAAACTGATTATATGTACCACCGTATAAATAAGAAGTAGAAACAAAATTGTCTCCCGATTCGAGAATGTTAGCGAGTGCCAGGAACTGAGCGGCTTGTCCGGAGCTGGTAGCAACGGCTGCGACGCCGCCTTCCAGGGCTGCAATACGCTGTTCAAATACGTCGGTTGTCGGGTTCATGATCCGGGTATAAATATTCCCGAATTGTTTTAGTCCGAATAGATTTGCTGCGTGTTCTGAGTTGTCGAACACATAAGAAGTGGTTTGATAAATGGGAACTGCGCGGGCCTTGGTAGTTGGATCCGGTTGCTGACCTGCATGCAGCTGAAGTGTTTCGTAATGAAGAGGTGCACTCATAAAATAATGTTTAAAAGTTTAAATAATACCGATAAGAAAATAATGGGGCAGAAAGAATAGATCAACTATAATACACAACAACATCGCCGGGACCGGTAGTAAGCAGTAAATGCAAGCGCGGTTGAATATTTCATATAATCTACAAATGTAATAGAGTATTCCGAATCTCCAAAAATATTATTAAACTGGTTCTCAGCTTTTTAACAATATTCTATCATTCATAGTAAAGAACATTTTTTGTATCCTCTTCACCCAAAAAATTCGGGAGACAAGATAAGCACTTGATAAAAACAACGGCAGCCATTTACCCTTCGGTAATTCGTATTTTCCTATCGGCAGTTAAGAGCATGAAGGGGTTTTAATTTACAGATGTGCACGAATTATTTCAATGCAGTCTGGAACAGGCTCTGCATATCTTTCCAGGAAGCAGTATCTGCCGCAGCGTTGTAAGCAATGGGCATATTGAATTCTTTGCCAAGTGCTGTTGCTTCAGGATTTGTATAAGCATGCATAGCACCCGGATAAGTGATGAAATCATAGTTGGCACCGATAGAGTCCATGCTTTTTTTAAATGCAACCTGATCAGCCTCTGGAACAAATTGATCTGCTCCACCCTGACATATTAAGATATAGGCTTTGATAACTCCTTTTTTTGGTTTCACGCCAATTAACCTTCCGTGAAAACTGACGGCCGCTTTGAGTGGGGCTCCGAGTTTGGCTGCATTTACTGCAACGAATCCGCCAAAACAATAACCCATCGCTGCAACCCTCGTAGTATCTGCCTGCGGAAAGGATGCTGCCTTAGCAATTACTGCTTCAATTGCGGGCAGGGTAAGTTCGGGATTGGTATAATAAGGTTTTGTGAGAGCTGTTGCTTCCTGAGGATTGGCTGCCGTTTTTCCATCTCCAAATAAGTCGGCGTCAAATGCAAAATATCCCAGCTCTGCGATTTGCCTTGCGCGCTTCTTTACGTAGTCACCCAAACCCCACCATTCATGCACGATAATAACTATGGGAAGTTTTCCTTTCCGGTTTTCATCGTAAGCAATAAATCCTATGGATTTTTTACCGTTTGACATATAAATCACTTCCTCAGTTTTGATGTTGGAATTGGATTTAGTTGTATTCATAATGGGTGTCTGAGAAATTTTATACAGTGGAATATGTTCTCTATTTGCGAGTAGAATAAAAACGATGGATGCAATGATGGGAGTGAATGAAAATAATTTCATTCAGTAATGTACACTTTGCCGTTAGTATAATCTATTTTAATGCAGTCAGGAAAAGGCTCTGCATTTCTTTCCAGGAAGCAGTATCTGCTGCGGCATTGTATGCAATCGGCAAATTAAATTTTTTACCCAGCTCTGTTGCTCCGGGATTTGTAAATGCATGAAGGGCACCCGGATAAGAAATGAATGTATAATGGGCACCCACTGAATCCATGCTTTTTTTAAATGCCTTTTGATCGGCTTCGGGAACAAACGGATCAGATCCTCCCTGGCACACAAGGATATCTCCCTGAATGAGCCCTTTTTTAGGTTCAACTCCACCGAGCCCGCCATGAAAACTGACAATACCCTTCAGCGGAGTGCCGAGTTTGGCTGCATTTAAAACGATGAATCCTCCGAAACAATAACCGATGGCAGCGACACGGCCGGAATCTGCCTGTGAATAAGTAGCAGCTTTCGCTATAGCGGCTTCGACAACCGGCCTTGCCAGTTCGGGATTGGTATAATATGGTTTGGTGAATGCCATGGCTTCAGTTGGATTGGCTGCCGTTTTTCCATCTCCAAAAAGATCGGCGTCAATGGCAAAATATCCCAGTTCGGCCAATTGCTTTGCACGGGATTTTACATAGTCCGTCACGCCCCACCACTCTGGAATTATTACCACGATAGGTAGTTTTCCTTTGTGGTTTTCATCGTAAGCAATAAATCCTTTGGATTGTTTGCCATTCGAAGTATAGATTACTTCTTCCGTTTTTATGGAAGGAGTGGACTTTGCCGTATCCATAGATTGTGTTTCAGTAGAATTATTAGAAGTGTTGCTACCGCAGGAAGCAAAAATTATGCAAAGGGCTGTTGCGAGGATCGTGTTGAATGAAGATGGTTTCATTGTCTTGGATATGAGATATGAGTTATGAGATATGAGATATGGGATATGGGATATGGGATCCCGCTCGTGCGGGATGGGATATGGGATAAATTCGGAATGTAAAGTTAATAATTCAGAATCATTCTCATACTCCCATACTTCCATACTCCCATACTTTCCTAAAGTTTCTCCAGCAACTCAACAACCTTTTCCCTTTCAAGGATCAGGTATCCGAGCCGGTCGTTACTGATCCCATCCTTCAACTGATACGGAAATTCGAGTTGCCCGTCATTGATTCGTGTTTCGAAATATTTGAAAGAAATATTGGGATATTGTTTTAATTCTTCCCCGATTTCATATAAATGGGTCGACAAAATAAAAAGGGAACTTTTTATTTTGATCAATCCTTTAATCACAGTAGAAGAACATTTCATCGCGTCCTGCACATTGGTTCCTTTAAACAATTCATCAATCAAAACCAGCCATTTTTTGTTATCGCTGATCAGCAGTATGGTTTTACGGATCCGCTGAACTTCATTAAAAAAATAACTTTCGCCTTTCACTAAATTATCTACTACATTAATATTGCT
>DATHNR010000422.1:0-2341 GCA_035485835.1 Puia sp. | reverse complement strand
TTCCATCATGAGTACACAATCCTTCAAATTCGAAGTTTCTCCCGCAGCTGGCAAAGTTTCAGCCAAATATATAGTTCCTGATAAACCGATATGCATCTTCACGTTGGCACATGGAGCAGGAGCCGGTATGGACCATACATTTATGGAAACACTGGCGGATTCTCTTGCAAAAGTCGGGATCGCCACCCTGCGTTTTAATTTCCCCTTTATGGAAAACAAAAAAGGCAGGCCGGATTCTCCGGCCGTTGCACACATGACGATAGCAGCAGCTATTAAGAAAGCACATGAATTAAATCCCAAACTGCCACTATTTGTTTCCGGCAAATCTTTCGGTGGAAGAATGAGCTCACAATGGCTGGCAGCCCAACCGGATCCCTCCGTTAAAGGCATTATTTTCTATGGTTTCCCACTTCATCCTTCCGGTAAGCCCTCTACAGAACGCGCTGAACATCTGAAAGCGCTGAAAATACCCATGTTATTTTTACAGGGTTCTAAAGACACGCTGGCAACCTGGGCACTTATTAAAAAAGTAAGTGAGTCTTTGAAGAAAGCCACCCTGGTAAAATTTGAAGGAGCAGATCATTCTTTTAAAGCCGGCAAATATGATGTAATGTCGTCGCTGGTAAATGAAACAAAGAAATGGGTGGAGAAAATACTTAAGTAGTTTCATATGTTCAATAACTCAAAATATATTTTATTTATTCTTTTTTCTGCGATCAACATCTTTTCATGCAGGAAGAATAATGAATCTGCTCCTCAAAATATTACCGGAACCTGGAAATTGTTAAAAACATATTGCGATTGTCCAACACCACCTGTTTTTGCAGATAGTATTGGGTTGGTAGATATCATTAGGTTCAGCACAAATAAAACATGGAATAGAGCTCAAAACAATGTTACTGTAGATTCAGGTATTTATTCGACTGGATATGGCAGTTACACTAACTATGCGGGAGGATTTACATTTAAATACGACAGCGTAAGCTACTTTAGGAATGGAAATAATGTCGGTAGTGATTTCTATGAAATTTTAAGTAACGATACCCTGGTCTTTGGAGCTGGAATAGCAGGAAGATTTTCCTCATACTCATTGCCGTATAATGGATCAATGTGGTTTATAAAACAATAGATCCTTGATTTAACCGGCCACCCGGTGTATCACAAGCGGACGATATGCTCCTTGCTTTTATTCCTATGTCCCTGATTTTCAAATTGCCATCGAATCGGCATGGCTTTGGTACTGTTGTATTTTTACATCATATAATTTATATACATGAAAAAGATTGCCTTTGCATTTATTCTTGGCGCATCCTGCTTAGCCCTGCAGGCCCAGAATTCTGAATCAGACTACCTGTATACCACAAAATCATTCAGGGACGCATCGCCTAAAAAAATAGTTGCGGGTACAAGTCACGGTAATATCTCTGTTTCCGAAGTACCTGCTTCTCAAACGAGGGTGGAGGTATATGTGCGTAATAACAATAGTGACCTGCAATTGAGCAAGCAGGAGATTCAAAAAAAACTGGATGAATACTATACATTGGAAATTTCGCTTTCAGGTGATGTGCTCAGCGCTTCTGCGCGCCAGAAAAAAGAAATTCTATTCAATGAATCCGGACTGAGTATCTCTTTTGAGATCTATTTGCCAAAGACCGCATCAAGCATTCTAAAAACCAGCCATGGAAATATTGACCTATCGGGGCTGGAAGGCAGCCAGGATGTCGAAACCAGCCATGGAGATATAACTATTTCCAAAATAACTGGAAAATTGGTCGGAAGAACTTCTCACGGTAATGTTTCCGTCACTGATTGCAAAAATGATATTGATGTCAGTACCGATCATGGAGATCTTACAGGCAAGAACTGCGAAGGCACGATAAAGCTCATCACTTCCCACGGAAATATCGATTTAAGAGATCTGAAAGGTAAAGTGCGTGCCGGCACCGAGCACGGAAATGTATCTGCCAACAACGTAGAAGGCGAACTGACTGCATCTACTTCTCATGGAGATGTTGATCTGGATGGCATATCCTCGAGCGTGAATGCATCTACAGACCATGGCAATATTTCATTGTCGGTCGTTAATATCACTGGCGAAATAATGATGAGTAATGAAAATGGCGATATCTCTCTTGAGCTTCCAAAAGGGAAAGGCCTTGATCTTGATCTGCATGGCAGGGACGTTTCGGTAGATGGGATGATGAATTTTACCGGTACGAAATCGAAAGATCTGGTGAGCGGCTCAACGAATGGCGGTGGCATAAAAGTAACGGCTAAAACGAACAGGGAAGCCCGCCTTACCTTCAGATGAACTATTTCATGGAGTTATTTTTTTAGATTT
>DATHNR010000421.1:0-2508 GCA_035485835.1 Puia sp. | reverse complement strand
AATACGAAAATAGGACCAGGACAGGCGCCTGTAAAAGCCCAGCCCATTCCAAATATAGATCCGCCAATCAGGTATTTTTTCCAGCGTTTATCTTTCACCGGAAATTGAATGGGTTGCCCGTCAGTATCTTTGAGATGGAATCTTTTTATAACAGCAACCAGAATAATACCGGATATAACTGAAGTACCGAAAATTCCATACATGAATATGGATTGAAAACGGAACATCTCCTGAATTCTATACCAGGAAACTGCTTCTGATTTTGTCATAATAATACCAAACAAAATCCCCGTCAGAATATATTTAATTGCCTTCATGAAATATTATTTAAAAATGACAGGGAAGAGAATGAATGTTGCAAATAGTCCCCCAATAAAAAACCCAATTACGGCGATTAGGGAAGGTAATTGAAGAGTAGAGAGACCAGTAATAGCATGACCTGAAGTACAACCACCGGCATAACGTGTTCCGAATCCAATTAAAAATCCGCCTCCCAGGAATAATAATAAGCCTCTCCAGGTTAATAAATAGCTCCAGTTAAAAATGGATCCGGGTTCTATATTTCCGTCGAACGGAATATTCATTTTCTTCAGATCTTCTATGGTTGCAACAGAAAGAGAAAGTGGCTGATTCGATTGCAAATAATGTGCAGCAATATATCCGCCAATGACGGAACCAGCAAGAAACAACAAATTCCACTGCTGCTTTTTCCAATCAAATTTGAAATAATCAATTTGTTTCCCAAGACCCATCATTGAACAGATATTCGACAGGTTGGCTGAAAACCCAAAGGTCTTTCCTGAAAAAAGGAGTATCGCCAGGATAAGTGCAATTGCAGGACCTGAAACATACCAGGCCCAGGACTGACTCAGAAATTTGATCATATTTTATAAATGACTTTTTACCGGCAATAATTATTGATTTCGTTTGGCGTCAGGCGTTATGTGTTTGGCCTTTTTTAAGCTTTTGGCTTTAAAAGTTTACGTTTTAAAAGATTCCTCGTTTCCTGCAGGGATTCAAGATCTGGAAATGCATCCTTTGGAACCAGGAAAAAAGCCCTGCTGTTAAAATATAAGTGAAAAAAAAATGGTGATTCCAGGAAACTGCTAAAGTCTTTCCATGCCCATGCATGAGATCCCAGTTCCGTTTGTAATATTACTTCATGATCACTAAAATTCATGCTGAACTGATCCTGGAATGTCTGCGATCTCTTATAAACACTAAGAGGTAGCAAGGTCCAGAAGGTAATGAGTAAAATAAACCATAAGAAGGAAAACAACAGGAATGATACAGGCTGGATTTTATGTAAATACAAAAGTATAGCACTCAGTATAGTAAAGATGTTTACGATGATCAATAGAAATTTTATTTCAGGTCTTGAGATAAAGTGATGCCTCAATGCGCTCATCACCTGTTTTTTATCATACTCGAAATAAATTACCATCTTAATGCATTAGTTGATTTTCTGAAATACTCCAGTTGTACAAATTTTCTCCATTCGTTCCTTTGATCTGAACTTTCAGGATCCGCTCATTCTTTTTTCCTTCCACTCCGATTTTTGCGTAATTTCTTTTTTCAACCAGGCTGCCCGGGACGCGAAAAGGATTATTTATCTCAACTCCCTTCACTTTGGCAACTCCGCTAGTAAAAGGCGAAACGGTGATATCGTATAAATCATAATTCCCTGATCTTATCAATTTTATTATTTCGCTGTGATGACGATCACCGGTTAAGAACAGAACACCCTTAATTTTTGTTCTGTTTAAAAAATCCATCAGCTGATGATATTCATAACTGTATCTGTAAAATCCTTCTTCGGTACTATATGGATTCAGGGTTTGACTACCAATCACAATAATTTTAAATGTTGCAAGACTTTGCACCAGTGCATCTTCTATCCATTTCAATTGCTTATCTCCAAAAAAATGTTTGTCGGGATTGGGTTTACCTTCGATACTATCTTCCATTTCATCTGCACTTCTGAAATACCTGTCATCTGTTAAAAACAGATCAACGTCACTGTAGGAAATCTGTGAGTAGGTACCTTTCTGATCCTCGCCATAAAATGGATTACACCAATACTTCATAAAAATATTCCTGGATATATCTTTCAATCCATACGAAAATCCCGAATTGTCAGGACCGAAATCATGGTCATCCCAAATGGCATATTGCGGCATGGCTTTTAACAAGTTTTGAATAACAGGTTGCGCACGATCGCGAGAAGCCCGGTACCAGAGTCCCCATTCACTTCCGTAATCTGCTTCACGTGTATACCAGTTGTCTCCAAGCCATAACATAAATGCCGCACTATCCTTCGCCATGGATTCGAAAATAACAGAATCGCCTCCATACGGTTTTCCAGGTCTGTCATATACAGGTTCATTGAAATAGGCACAACTTCCTGTTAGAAAACTGAAATCCGGAGCGGGTTTACGCCATTGCCAGAGGTCTTTGGTCTTAAATGTTCCTTTAGCAACAGAATTTACATTATTAATATTAAACTGG
>DATHNR010000420.1:0-8528 GCA_035485835.1 Puia sp. | reverse complement strand
GAATTATTTTCTCCTTATTGCTTTATACTACGGTTAAAGAACCACTGAGAGGTGCAACGGATGCAAGTGGCACGTTGGTTAACAAGTTTCATTCACTGGGCGAAGTATTAAGGTTTTTATATTCAACTAAAACCTTTGTTTACCTGGCGTTGGCAACAGGGCTGCACGTCTTTTGCATTTACGGTCTTGTTAATTGGGCGCCTTCTTTCCTGTCGAGACTTCATGGGATGAAGAATTCCGAAATCGGTATTTTACTGGGACTGATCTTTGGAATCGGCGGCGGAATAGGCACGTTCGCCGGGGGATGGCTGACAGATTATTTTGGAAAAAAAGATAAACGCTGGTATCTGAAAATTCCGGCTTATGCAATTATCGCGTCTATTTTCTTTGCAGCCGGTGCTCTTTTTCTTCAGAATACTTTTTTTTCAGTTGTCTGTTTAGGTTTGTGTGCTTCTCTTCACAGTATGTATCTGGGACCATCCATCGCGGTGGTCCACAGCCTTGTGCCTGCATCGATGCGTGCGCTTTCTTCTGCTATTTTATTCCTGGTACTGAACCTCATCGGTCTCGGTTTTGGCCCACTGGTTGTGGGCATGATCAGCGATTTTCTTGCTCCTTCCATGGGTGCTGAATCTTTACGATGGGCAATGTCAATTATAATATTGGTGAGTGTCGCATCCACCGCGCTCTTTTTTATTTCCGCAAAAAAATGGGCAGAGGATTTAAATCTCAAGGTTTGAATCAACAGGTAAATTCATAGGGTTCTCAGCTGTCCATCTATTGATTACAGCGAAAATAATACCTCGTATTTAGCAGGTGGTTCAGTACCGGAAATTAACGGGTTTTTACCTACGTAAAATATTCATAGTGAATGACTTGTGGATCAAATTTCTGGCACCATAGTTGTTTTTATATACTGAACATTTAAATATCATATTATGACAAAGTCCGAATCTATGAAAAACGAGTCATCATTACCAGTTAGTGAATCAATCATTGTTTATTTAATCGCGGCGGTCCTTTTGACGGGTGTAATGATTCTTGCTTTTGCAAGCTGGCAGGGATAATTGGATGATCCAATTCATGCTCTCTTATACTGCAATAATTTTTTTCATCGCGCAGAAATTGAAGTGATCTTGCCGTCATACGCACATTAACGTAGGATTGACATAGCTATCATTGCTTTGCAGATACTTTAATGCAATGAACACAATTAATTTTCTGGTTTTTCGCCCAAAGAAAACCAGTTGCCCGAGTCGTCGATAAACAGCGCCTCATAAGCATAGAATTCTTTGGTAGGCGGCTTTTTAAATTCGACTCCTTTTTCTTTCAACTCTTCATAAGTCGCATTCAGATTATTACATTGAAAGACACCGAATCCGAATGTACCTTTCTTTACCAGTTCTCTCATTTGGTTTGCAGTTTCCCCTTTAAACATCATTCCTTCAACTATGGGCATTAAAGAAAGTTCCAGATCGGGTTGATCAGGCGGACAAACAGTCAACCAGCGCATACCCGGGCCCATCGGAGCATCCGTATGAACTTTAAATCCAAGCTTTTTGACGTAAAAATCGTAGGCACTTTCCTGGTTGAGGACAAAGATGCAAACATGATTCATTCTCGTAATCATTATAATATTTTTAATTGTTTACAGATAGAACAAAAGTCCAAAATGAAATTTTATTGTACTTCTTGAAAATTGCTATTTATTTCCAGCCATTCTGTTCTGCAAAACAATTTGGAATAAAACTCAGGGGTTTGAGTTTTATTTTTTCACGCCTTAACCTGCATTGGCGTTGAAATTCTGATGGTGTCTGTGAATAGGTTCGCTTGAAAAGTCCCACAAATGAACTTACGCTGTCGAAACCAACCTGGTAACATGTGTCTGAAATAGGAAAAATCTGATCCAGCAATTCTCTTGCTTTTTCAATTCTTACCCGGGTCAGATATTGATGGGGTGTTTTTCCATAAATGGATTTGAATAACCTGATGAAGTGATATTTTGAAAAATTTGCCTGGTTTGAAATATTTTCCAGATCAATATTCTCGTAATAATTTTTGTCAATAAATAGTTTAGCATTCACAATTCTGCGATAAAGATAAAATTTGGAATCTATGGCAGCCTGACTTCTCATTAATTGAAATTAATTATTTAATTTGTTATGGTACGTTCTTTCCATTTTGTGAGGTTGACGCCTTTGAACAACAGCCAGAGGCACATGGATAATTCGCCGATAAAGGAAGGTAGCAGGATGACCGGGAATAATGCGTGTGCCAGTGCGGGCGACAGGATCAGCGCGAAACTATTCACCAGATAACAAATACCTGCGATTTGTATCATAATGCCGAGAATACGCGGGAAATACCCTGATTTAAAAATGAGGTATCCGGCTACCAGGCATTCACAACCGAAAAATATAAGACCAATTCCAAAGCCATAGTCGTGTGCGGCAACTGAGAGATAAGCGAGCGTCTGTAATGTATGAGGATCCAATGAATTGAGATAAGCACTATTGCTTAACAGTAACAATGGCATCACGAGATTCATTTTGTTGGCAACTAACACGGCCGTTTGTACCAATCCTAAAAATAAAGCCACCAGTGCCAGGTTTTTATTTACGGGTTTCAGCAAAACATAATAAACCATCGCAACAACTGCATCACAGATATGCATTATCAGATCGCTGGCAATGCTGATTCGCCACTGCATCTGATGTATGAGGATATTATGCGCAGTGCCTGCAGGATCACCCGAAACAATCAACCTGTTACGGATGAACATTTCACCGATAAGTCCCGCCACTATAAGAATCAAATATGCTGTGCCACCAGCACGTGCGTAGAGTTGAGGTGAGAATTCAGATTTAGTCATTAATTTGGAGTTGGTTTACACTTATGAAGGGACTAAATCAAAAGCGCGAGGAGTGAATTGTTATTTCAGGGATGCAATAATTTCTTTAATATCTTTCCACGTCATCCCCATTGGAAATAAAAATTTCAGAATTCGCAAATACTTTTTCATCTCCATAAATGTACAATAATTCTCACACTCTCACCCGCCTGCGCTTCACTTCGGCGGCCAAAGCACTCTCACACTTGTTTTAGTTTTACTCTGATCGAAGGCTTTTTACCGGATTCACCAGCGCCGCTTTAAACGCCTGAATGCTGATCGTTAGCAGCGTAATGAAAACAACACATATGCCTGTAATCAAAAAAACTTCCGGTCCTATATCGACACGGTAAGCAAAGGACTGCAGCCATTGATGCATGAACCACCATGCCAGTGGAAATGCTATGATAACAGAAACCAATACCAGTTTCAGGAAATCCATAGATAACATGACCACAATACTATTCACCGAAGCACCAACGACTTTACGAATGCCAATTTCCTTACGTCTTTTTTGCGCAGTAAATGTTGCCAGGCCAAATAAACCAAGACAGGAAATTAAAATAGCCAGTCCTGCAAAATACCTTGATAGTATGCCTACCCTGGTTTCCGTGAGATATTGTTTTTGATAGGCTTCATCAAGAAAATTATAATCAAAAGGGAAACCCGGATTATAAGATTCGTAGAGATGCTTAATGGAATTAATTGTAGCCTCCTGGTCTTCGCCCTTTATCCTCACCATCATTTTGTGCCAAATATTGCCCGGTGCGTCCCATGTGATAAAGCAGGGTTTTACTACTTCATGTAATGATTCATAATGAAAATCCTGTACGACTCCGATGATTTGTCTGGGCTTACCTGCATACTGTACAGTTTTTCCAACAGGGTTAGTGATGTTCATCAATTTAACGGCCGCCTCATTTAATATAATATTAGAGTTCTCATCACCATACGCTTTTGAATATGGCCTGCCGGAAATCATATGCATTCCCATTGTTTCAATAAAACCATAACCACCGCCAAAACCTTCAAAATAAACCGCTTCATTCGGATTCTTCCCTTCCCAGCTCAGGTTGTAGTCACCATAATTCCTTCCAATCATTTCATGCCAGGTATAACTGGCATTCACCACACCGGGAATTTTCTTAACCTGTTCCGTAAATACATCTTCGCTTTTCAATACATTTCCTTCGGCATTGAAACGAACAACATTTTCCTTATTATAACCTGGATTTGTACTTTGTACAAATTGCACCTGACGATAAACGACAAGAACAGAAACGATCAGCAGAGCGGATAAGGTAAATTGAAATACTACAAGACCTTTACGTGATAATAATTCGGCTACAGACGTTTGAAGGCTTCCTTTCAAAATGGAGATCGGATTAAAACCGGAAAGATATAATGCAGGATAACTTCCTGAAAGCAATCCCGTAATGATGGTTATACCTGCCAAAGTAAGAATGAGTTTAGGATCAAAACTCAAAGCAATTTCTTTACCAGTAAGATTATTAAATGATGGCAGGAGGAGCAGAACCAAAATAAGCGCAAGGGTCATGGCGATGGCTGAATAGATAATGGACTCGGAAAGAAACTGGAATATCAACTGCCACCTTTCGGCACCCATCACTTTTTTAATTCCTACTTCTTTCATTCGCCTGGAAGCTTTGGCGGTTGAGAGGTTCATAAAATTGATGCAGGCAATGGCAAGAATAAAGATCGCAATCAGTGAAAATAATTTTATATATCCCATTTTACTGCCTGTCTGCGAACCATGACTGAAAGTATTGTGCAGGTAATTGTCAGGAAAAGATGCTGCAAAAGCCTCTCTTGTCGTATCACTGCTATTCTCTGCTACAATTCCGGCAATTCTTTTATTAAAAGCATCTATATCGGTGCCTTTTTTCAGAAGCACAAAATTATGCGGACCAGTATTACCCCATTGAGTAACCCAGGGATATACGTCTTTCATATATTCAAAGGACAGAACGAAATCGAATTGCTGAGAGGAGTGCGGACCTGGTTTTTCGAAAACGCCTGAAACAAAAAAATCACGTTCATGCTGGAATCGTATTGCTTTACCAATTAGATTTTCAGTTGTGCCAAAAAGTTTTAAAGCCAGTTCATCGGATATGACGATTGAATTTTTAGCGGCAAGTACCTGGTCTTTCTTTCCATCAAGCAGTTTAAAAGAGAAAATATTAAAATAATCCTTTCCGGCATACTGGCCGTATCCTTTGATATTTTTTTCTCCAGCAGATAATGTAAATTTCTGAAACCATTCATGCGGGGCCAGTGCAGCGGCATATTCCACTTCAGGCATCCGCTGGGCGACCACTTCAGATAGCAACCCGCAGGATTCATCAGAAACGGGACTCTGTCCCGGTGTTTTGCGATGTTCAAGAAGCTGATATATCTGACTATCTTTTTCAAATGATTTATCTACGCTCAGCTCATCATTCACCCAGAACCAGATCAACAAAGTGCAGGCGAGCCCCGCGGAAAGTCCAAACACATTGAGAAAAGTAAATTGCCTGTCCCTGATCATATTGCGCCATGCAATCTTGAAGTAGTTCTTTAGCATTTTTTTTGATTGACGGTTAACCCCGCACGTGCGGGACGGTTTACCAGACTTGGATCGCCAATAAAATGCCAATAAGGTAGAGTGCTGTAAACCATAATTTTAGATCGAAATGAATAAATGCAGCTGTCCGCTTGCGAACGATCGTTGTCCGCAATTAATCTCTAGGTCTCTTTGAATGCCGTATAGCTTAGAAAATCCCAATCGGAACGGAAGGACTTAAAGCCAGGGAATCCCTTAAAATGAACTCCTTAAATGTACCAGGGGTAATTCCTTCTGATTTTTTGAAAAGGCGTACAAAATAATTGACATCGGCAAATCCACATTGATAGGCAGTCTCTGTGACTGTCGCATTTTGATTGCCCAGAAGCTGTTTGGCAAGTTTGATACGTTCCCGATTTATATATTCCAGTGGTGAGATCCCGAACTGCTGCCTGAACCATTTGAAAAATTCGTTGCGGCTCATGTATGCTTTGCGTGAAAGGGAGTCAACACCTAATTTCTCCGTCAGATGCTCATGGATATAATCAAGCAGAAAATGCTGACGGCTGAAATTTTTCTTATCACTTTTGTCCATTTCCACCCGCTTCAGATATTGGCTTTGAACAAGACGGATAAGCAGTTCCTTCAGGCTCAGGTCAGCATAGATATTTTTTGCCTTGTCTCCGCTGCTGCAATTCCGAATGATCTTATTGATGGTTTCAGCGATTTCTGCATCGTTTGAAAAATGGTACTGGCTGAAATCAATATTCCATTCATGATTGTCGTCGCTTCCGCTGTTGTAACAGGAATTGAGATATTCCATTGTAGCCTGTACATAAGCCGTGTTCACCATAAGCGCGATGCATTGAGTCGGATTGCTATGGGTAGATTCAGGGAAATCAATAACCATTGGTTGATTTGCAGGTAATATCACCGTCTCACCGGGTAAATAAGCGAAGTCAGGCTGATTGGCCAGGTGCATCACTTTTTTGCCGGTTACCATGCTGGTAATCACCAGATCGCTAAAGGTAAGTGGAACCCCAAATGCCTTTTGGTAGCTTTCATAGATATTGAGCTCGCAGTTATTGAGATTGAAAACGCGACGATTTTCAATTAATGTCTGCAGTTGTTTTGGCGGGGTCAGGTCTATTCTATTAATTAAATTCCTTTTTCCCAAGTAATTAGATTTGAGCATTAAAAATAGCTATTGGTCGAGGTTCAAGCAATAATTTAGTACAATCGTGCTATAAAACCATACAAAAATGCTGGTTTAAAGGCGCAATATTAATGATGTTTATGGCGGTCGTTTAGCAGGCCAGGCGAAGGCGAAGCCTTATCTAAAAATATTCCGGTTCAGGTAATTGATTGATCCGGAGCTCTGGGATAGGTTGCACTAACATACCATGACCATTTAACCTTATCCTGATAAGGTATCAAGTGACCCATCCGCTGGTAAGTTGTACTTACCGGTGGTGGGTCGCAATCGCCTCCCGGTTATTTTTTACTTCTCTTTATTTACTGCAAAATCGCGGAAGTTATTCTGTAAAAAGCCTCCTTTTTTAGGGGAGGCTGCACTAGTCAAATACCGTTAACCATTAAACCTTATCCTATGAAAACATTAAAATAAGACAATTTTCAATGATCATCAATTTAAAATTGCTATAATGGTTAACCTGGTCGATTTAATTTTTTTGATCCTTATAAGGCACATCAAAACTGCCATCTGTAATCTGAATTGTTTTTTTGCTGTCCGAAATAAATTTACCCGAGAAAGTACCGGCAACGTGTTTATTATCAATGGCTGTAATCTGAACCGTCGCGTTGTCTGCATAATAGTTATTGTATTTAAGCATAAACTCGCCCTGGGCCGTTGTCCTGTTTGTAAAAGAAGGCATATAGTGTATAATGGGAGTTGTTCCTTTATCTGCAATTAAAAAATTGACTACTTCCTGGGTCAGGTAGTTGGTGAGATTTACCCTCACCATGGCTCCTTCTTTTTTAGCCACTTCATTGATAAAAAGCGCAATATAGGTTTTGCCATTTGCGGAAAGATAGCTTTTGATATTGACCTTTCTGCCATCTACTGTATAGGATAGTTCCGCGTCGCCAGAATATGAACTGTCGGCCAGGTTCAGTCTTTCCGGACCAGACCTGAATGAATTTGAAGTGGCTGTGTAGGAAAAGATGGATAATGCCGTAAGGATGCATAGTGCAATATTGTATCTCATAAAATATAATTAGGAAGGTTTAATGGTTAACGGTGCAGATCAGGTAAAAATGAGCCATTAAAAGAGAGGACTTTAATATTAACGACGAACATCAGGAGAAAATCGACGAACAATTAATATTGACCACAAGGTCATTTTAAACCGGACAAAAAACTTATCAATAAAATAATGGCAATTAAGAAAAGAATGATGGATAGAATAAGGAAAACGCCTTTGATGAATTTAAAATTCATGGGTTCCATATATTTAGCTTTTCTAAGTAACTCAGTGATGTTACCAAAAGTGAATCAGATCAATCTTAATGAGGCTTTTAATCGACGAAATTATATTTAGGATCGTCGGAAGGAGAAAGGTGAATGGTAAATCAGGTTAAACTGTCCAGTTAATTACAGAAAGAATCCTATCCTTATCCTGTTGCAGGAATTTTATTTTAATACGGATAACAGAAGCAAGATCCTTTACAATTTGTAATCCAAGGCCGGAGCTCTTACTGTTCACCTCAGTATTTTTCAATATTTCATTTAGTCTATCAGCCGTGATTTCTGAGCTCTGGTTGCTTATAAAAAGATTTTCAGAATCATTTCTGATATCTACTGTTGAACCATAGTCGCTGTATTTTACAGCATTCTGAAGCAGGTTCCTGATTACAACTGTAATAAAATTTTCATCTGTTTTTTGAAAAAACCGTGATTGAACATCCGTATCGATAAGGACAGACTTTTGTTTTACAAGCTGATTTAAAAGTGATAGCTCCTTTTCCACAATAGCAGTTATATTAACATTTTCAAGTTGTGGTGTAAATTGTTGCATCTGGCTCTTGCTCCAGAGCAGAAGATCTTCCATTGTA
>DATHNR010000419.1:0-6036 GCA_035485835.1 Puia sp. | reverse complement strand
TGGATTTTTTCATTTGGATAGAATTGCTCCAGATCCAATGTTAAGAGCGCACTTTGACTTACTTTATTTATTATTTCTTCTGCCATAATTCAAAACACAAAGTTACAAATTAAGTATCGGCTTAACGTTTATGGTAAATCACCATAAACCATCCACCATAAACCAAAAAAAGCGGGTCTCCCCGCTTTAATAATGTTTTTTGATGAGAATTGTTTAAAGAAATTTGCTGCGATCGTCTTCGATTTTTGCTTTCTTCTTTAATGCATCAGTACCGGCACGCTGTATAAGGGATTCCTGGGATTGCAGCATGGACTGTCTGGCCTGTTCAATATCGATATTATAATTTGCTTTGGCGCTGACATTATCCACTTTCAATACGAAAACACCTTCATTCCCGCCGACTGGTGCAGAAACCGCCTTCCCTGAAAGTTGTTTATCGAAAGAATATCCCACAACCTTGGGTTCCGGACCAACATTCGGAATGTAAGGTGAAGCAAACTGGAGACTATCTACATGACTAACCGGCTGTGCAATGGTTGACGATACGGCTTCCAAACTTGCGGCTGATCCGATTTTAGCTGAAATGATTTCCGCCTTTTTCTGATTTCTTAAAATGGGTTCAATCATCGGCCGGGCTTTAGCCAGGGTTACAGTTCCTTTTTGATTTATTTCAGTAACTATCGCAACGATATATTTATCTCCAACAGGGAAGGATTCTGATACTTCACCAAGTTTTGCTCCATAAACCCAGCGGATTAATGACCGGCTTGATCCCATCCCCTGGATGTTAAAATCCGTGGGCTTGATTTCAGGAGAATTAATTGAATGAAGGTTTCCTTTTTTTGCTGCTGCATCAAATGATGCTTTATCCCGGTTTTCGCCGGCAAACTGACTGGCAAGACCAGAGGCATTCTGATCCGTTTCGGGGCTTGGTTCTATTCTGCGGGCAAAATAGGCAATCTTATAAGCTGGTTCGAAATTTTTCTGATCCAAAATTTCAATTAGGTGATAGCCGAATTGGGTTTTAACAATTTTCATCTCACCCTTTTTACCATTGAAAGAAAAATCGCCAAATTCTTTTACCATTTGTCCCTGTCCGAAATAACCCAGATCGCCACCTTTTATCCGGCTACTCTCATCATCCGAATTATAGAAAGCCACACTGTCAAAACGCTGTCCTTTATCAATCAGTGCTTTTAAACTATCTATTTTATGTTTTCCTGTGCTGTCATCCATTTTCGGCTGATTCGTTTTCGGATCAACCAGTCCAACGAGAATATGGCGGGCATGTACTGAATCGGGAAGGTCTTTGATATCCATAATCCTGGCCAAAACATAATTGTTTCCGTCTAAATACGGTCCTATGACTGCTCCTTTTTGTAAGGCAATGATTGAATCTTTTCTGGTGCCCGTTAATTTGGATTTGGGAACGTATGAGTCGGTATAATTGGTTTCTGTTACATTTCTTGCCAGGAACGTTTCCACATCTGTGGTTGTGGTATATTCAGGTTTTAGTGATTGAACCTGTTGAAAAATGGTTGCGCTGTCTTCGCTTGTTGGAGCAGCACTGAAGCTGACATAATTTATTACACGGGATTCTTCCTGGGCGAATTGGGCTTTATGATTATCCAGGTAAGTCTGGATTTCCGCATCGGATATTTTTACTGCACTGTCGGATATCGTCTGATAAGGAATTTTTACGTAGTTAATCGAAGCTATCTGGCTGTTATCAGCATTCGTCTTCTCAATCATCCATTTTGGAATGTATGTGCTGAGTGCAACGAGAGAAATATATTTTTCCCTTTCTCTTGTTTTGGCAAACTGTGGAAGCGCCTGCTCAAAAAAACTCTGGGCCATTGCATAATTTGGATCTGTTTTACGATTTGCTCTATAAATGGTCCTAAGCTGATTGATCTTTGCTGCAGCCTGTTGAGAATCAAAGACACCGGTATTTGGGTCAGTAAATGCTCTCCGGATCTCCTGAACAGCATTTGGACCAACCAGCATATCGTTTAATTCTTTATCGCTGACATCAATTCCAAGTTTCTGGTATTCTGTGGCAAGTACCGCATTGTCTTCAAACTGCTTCCAGACTTCTTCCCGAATATTTTGTGTAAGCATATCGTTTACAGGATATCCCTGGCTCTTGTAACGATCCTCATTTTCAGAGACCTGCTTTTGAAAATCGGCAAAATCCAGCTTATCTCCATTTACAGTACCAATTGTTCCGGAAGTGGCTCCCGCCATACGGCGATTACCAACAGAAGCGTCCATGAGGAGAAATCCAATCAGACTCACTGCAATAAGCCCAAAAACGAGCCACGCTGCTTTATCCCTTATTTTCTGGATGATAGACATATATATATAGACGGTTTTTTGAAAGGATGGCAAAAATAGCTGAAAAATGGTTATGAACAAATTGTGGGAAACACGCAAACGCGCACGGACACTCATTGAAATGGCATTTCTTTGCCAGAAATTTGTACTTAGCTGAAAAAACTAAAAAAAACCGTGAAACAACCCTTGATCAGTGGAACATTCCTGCACAGTGATCCGGGTATAAATGACTTTTTAAGTGGAAAAACACCCTAAATGGTAACGGTTTTTTGTGCAAGGAATGAGTACATAATCATAAATACCAGTCCTGTTTAGACAAACCGTGAACAATGTTCCATTTGTTCGGGTTTTATTTAAAATATTGTTATTAAGTAGTTTTCCAGATCCATTTAAATCTGATGGATTGTGAACTTGTATAAAAACCAATAGCAGTATGATTCCGAGACTGTGGAGAGTTTGTGTATAAGGGTGCACAATAAAAAACATATTAAAAATTGTGTTTGTTATTGGATGGTTTTCCACATAACCGGGCTTATAATAGTAATAGATCTATTTATATAAATAATATATTATTAAATACTATGTCAGTTATCAACATCGAAGAAGCAAGGATGCAGGTAAGCCGAAAAGGGTTCCTGGATATAGCAGTTGATCCTTCGATAGATCTTTTTGCAGAAATTGAAAGATTGAAAAAAGAAAAAAACGCTGTTCTGCTTGCCCACTATTACCAGGAGGCCGATATACAGGATGCTGCTGATTTTATTGGCGATAGTCTTGGACTTGCTCAGGAAGCAGAACGAACAAAAGCAGATATCATTGTTTTTGCGGGAGTTCATTTCATGGCTGAGACGGCTAAAATACTAAATCCGAATAAAAAAGTTTTACTGCCGGACCTGAAAGCAGGTTGTTCTCTTGCCGACTCTGCTCCAGCCGATTTATTCAGGATTTTCAGGGAAGACCATCCGGATCACCAGGTTATTTCCTACATAAATTGCACAGCTGAAATAAAGGCACTCAGTGATATTATCTGCACGTCTTCGAATGCAGAAAAAATTATTGAGAGCCTCCCTGAAGAACAGAAAATTATTTTTGCTCCTGATAAAAACCTCGGAGCTTATTTGAATAAGAAGACAGGGCGCGATATGCTGCTATGGAATGGATCCTGTATCGTTCATGAAATTTTTAGTGTGAAGAAAATTACTGAATTGAAAATACGTCATCCGCAGGCAAAATTTATTGCTCATCCTGAATGTGAAGAACCTGTTTTGAGAATGGCTGATTTTATCGGTTCGACAACAGCACTTCTCAAGTACACAAAAACCAGTTCTGCAAAGGAATTCATAGTGGGAACAGAATCAGGAATTCTGCATCAGATGGTCATTTCATCTCCTGAAAAAATATTTATTCCAGCTCCACCTGAATCAAACTGCGCATGTAATGATTGTCCTTATATGAAACTGAACACTTTGGAAAAGCTCTATCTTTGTATGGAATACGAAACACCCGAAATTAAAATGTCCGATGAACTTTTAGTGAAGAGCAGAAAACCGATTGAACGGATGCTTGAAATTAGTAGAAGCTATAATTTATAGATATGGGTTATGGGATATGAGTTAATTTTGATCGCATTTCACAATAACCTATAACTCATATCCCATAACCATTATCTCCCCATATAAACCATAAGAATCTGGATATCTGTCGGATTTACGCCACTGATTCTGCTCGCCTGTCCCAGCGTTCGTGGTTTTATTTTTTTGAATTTGATCAGCGCTTCCATAGAAAGTGCGGATAGGCGATCGTAATCAAAAGATTCAGGGATGGAAAGTTGTTCTAATTGCGAAATACGTGTTACGAGTTCTTTTTCTTTTTTGATATAGGCTTCATACTTAAGCTGGATTTCTGCCTGTTCGAGGGCATAGGAATCAAAATGCCGGAGTTTATCTGATAATTCAGCTATTCCTTCGCGTAGATCATTGAGGGCAAGGTTGGGCCTTAAAAGAAGTGCTGATGCTTTTTGCTTTTGAAATAACGGCGACATCTTTTTTTTGCTCAGCAGGTCTTCTGCATCTTTAGGATCTACTGAGAAATCCTGAAGTATTCTTGAAATTTCAATTACATCATTTTTCTTGATATTTACCGCTTCCAGCCGGTTTATTGAAGCCAAACCAAGGCTAAAACTCTTTTCTGTTAATCGAATATCCGCATTGTCCTGACGCAATAAAGTACGGAATTCTGCCCGTGAAGTGAACATTCTATAGGGTTCTTCAGTTCCTTTGCTAATTAAATCGTCTATAAGCACTCCTATGTAAGCCTCACTTCTGTCTAAGATAACCGGCTCAAGAAAATTGATTTTTTGATGTGCATTAATACCAGCCATAAGGCCCTGACAGGCCGCTTCTTCGTACCCTGTGGTACCATTAATTTGTCCTGCAAGAAACAGATTACTTATGATTTTGGTCTCCAGACTATGCCCCAGCTGTGTGGGTGGAAAATAATCGTATTCTATAGCATACCCTGGACGAAAGGCCTTGAATTGTGCAAAACCGGGTATATTACGAAGCGCTTCGTACTGAACTTCTTCGGGCAGGGAAGTACTAAAGCCATTCACGTAAATTTCGACCGTGTTCCATCCTTCCGGCTCGATAAACAGCTGATGTCTCTCTTTGTCAGCGAAACGATTCAATTTGTCTTCAATACTAGGACAATACCGGGGGCCAATACCATCTATTCTTCCTGTGAACATTGGGCTACGGTCAAACCCTGTTTTTAAAATTTCATGAACGACCGGATTAGTATAAGTTATCCAGCAACTTCTTTGTTCCTTAGGGAGGGGGATGTTCAGATAGGAAAATCCAACAGGATGCTCATCTCCTTTCTGTTCTTCCATTTTAGAGTAATCAAGGCTTCTTCCATCAATTCTTGGCGGTGTACCTGTTTTTAAGCGACTGGATTCAAAACCCTCACCTACAAGTTGCTCCGTAATTCCGGTGGCTGCTTTTTCAGCCATCCTGCCTCCGCCGAATTGTTTTTCTCCAATATGAATGATTCCGTTGAGAAAGGTCCCGTTTGTAAGAACAACAGATTTTGAGAGGATTCGATTCCCCATTCCGGTAATAACCCCTCTGACCACTCCTTTTTCAATAATCAGCCCTTTAACCATATCCTGGTAGAAATCCACATTCGGTGTTTTTTCCAGCATTTCTCTCCAGGTAGATGCAAAAAGCATTCTGTCATTCTGTGCCCTCGGGCTCCACATAGCCGGTCCTTTCGACTTGTTCAGCATACGGAATTGAATCATGCTTTTATCCGTCACGATACCGGAATAGCCACCCATAGCATCAATTTCACGCACAATCTGACCTTTTGCTACACCACCCATTGCCGGATTGCAACTCATTTGGGCAATTGTTTGAAGATTCATGGTGATCAATAGGACTTTTGAACCCATATTGGCTGCCGCCGCGGCAGCTTCACAGCCCGCATGTCCCGCACCAACGACGATTACATCATATGTTGAAAACATGGTGCAAAACTACTCTTTTAGAGTCTTAATGCTTAAAGCCTAAGGCCTAAAGCATCCTTTATAATCGGATCAGGTGTGAAATGTTTCACGTGGAACAATAGCCCAGTTTAAAATTCCAGGGTAAAACACAGCTGGCAAGTGAACATTACCTTGTTGTATGTATCCTAATTCAT